>JBHEMB010000111.1:0-6108 GCA_046262855.1 Mycobacteriales bacterium
CTCCAGGTGCAGGTTGAGGATCCGCTTGGTGTCCTGCAGCGCCTGGCGCGGCAGCTTCGCCACCCGGTGCGCAAAAGCCAAGGCATCGGTGAAGACCTCGTCGTCGGCGCAGACGTGGTTCACGAGGCCGATCTCCGCAGCCCGTCGGGCAGGGATGCGGTCACCGGTGAAGGCGTACTCCTTCGCCAGCTGCAGGCTGGTCAGCAGCGGCCACGTCACCGGGCCGCCGTCGGCGGCGACGAGACCGATGGCCACGTGCGGGTCGGCCAGGTGCGCGCTCTCCGCCATGAACACGACGTCGGACAGCGCCACGAGGCTGCAGCCCAGACCGACCGCAGGCCCGTTGACCGCGGCGACCACGGGCACGCGGCAGGCCACCATGCCCGTGACGATGGCGCGGCCGTGCACGAGGGTGATGCGTCGCTTCTCCGCGTCACCGGAGAGCTCATCGAGGTAACCGAAGTCGCCACCCGCGGAGAAGGCCCGGCCGTTGCCCGTGAGGACGACCGCGCGCACCTCGGGGTCCTCGTCGATCTGCGGGAACAGCTCGGCGAGGCCTTGGTGCAACTCGTGATTGGTGGCGTTGAGCTGCTCCGGGCGGTTGAGCCGGACGATAAGCACGGCACCGTCGCGCTCGACCTGGATCGCCTCGGGGACGCGGTAGCCGGTCATGAGACCGGGAGCCCGAGGATGCGACGTGCCACGAGGTTCCGCTGGATCTGTGCCGTTCCACCCATCACGCTCTGCGCCCTGCTGTAGAGGTAGACCTTGAGCCAGGTGTCGTCCCCGGCGCCGTGACCCGTCCCGCCGATGGCGAGTGCCGCGTGACCGACTGCCTGCTCCGCCGAGGTCATGAGCAGCTTGTCGACCGAGCCGTCCGGGCCGTGCACGACTCCGTCGAGGCGGTCAGACAGCCGGCGTCGGACGTGCTGCCGCAGCACCTCCGTCTCGACGATCGCCCAGGCGAGGTCGTGTAGCTGCTCCGGCTGCCGGTCTGGCTGGGCCTGCACCTGGTGCGCCAGCTCCTTGACGAGCTTCGTGTAGCGGGAGACGAAGCCGAGCTCGCCCGGCTCCCGCTCGTGGCTGACGACGGTCATGGCAAGCCGCCAGCCCTCGCCGGGCGCGCCGATCATGTTGGCCGCGGGAACCCTGGCCTCGTCGAAGAGCACCTCGCCGAACTCGCGGGTGATGCCGTTGATCATCTTCAGCGGCCGCTGCTCGATTCCGGGCTGCTGCATCGGCACCGCGAAGGCCGAGATCCCCTTGTGCACCGGCACATCCGGGTCGGTGCGGGCCAGCACGAGGCACCAGTCGGCGGCATCGGAGTAGCTGGTCCAGACCTTGCGACCGGAGATCACGTACTCCTCGCCGTCGAGCACTGCTCGGGTGCGCAACGACGCGAGATCGGAGCCCGCGTCCGGCTCGCTGAAGCCCTGGCACCAGCGCTCCCGGCCGTTGACGATGCCGGGCAGGAAGCGTCGCTGCGTCTCCTCGTCAGCGTGTTCCAGCAGTCCTTGCACCAGGTAGCCGACGCTCGGCCGCGGCGGCGCGCCCGCCGCGGAGAGTTCCTCGTCGAGGATCACGTCGTAGACCGACGGCAGTGCCTGGCCACCGACCGAGGTCGGCCACGACATGCCGAAGAACCCTCCGTCGTACAAGGCCTGGTGCCAGGCAGCCACGCCGTCCCAGTACGCGTCGGAGGTCGACGAGACCGGCAGCCCGGGGTTGTTGACGGTCAACCAGTCCCGCAGCTTGAGGCGGAACTCCCGCTCGGCGGGTGAGTCACCGAAGTCCACGGTCGGTTCCGATCTCGTAGGCGTCGAGGACGCGGGCCAGGCTGTGGGCGGCGCCACCGAGGACGTCGCTGGAGAGCAGCGCGCGCCGCAGGTAGACGTGCGCCAGGCACTCCCAGGTGTTGCCGATCCCGCCGTGCACCTGAATGGCCGTCTCGCAGACGTTGCGCGCCGCACGGGCGCAGTAGGCCTTCGCGACGGACGCAGCGGTGAGCGCCTCGGCCGGCGGGAGCGCGTCCACGGCCCAGGCTGCGTGCAAGGCGATGCTGCGGGACCCCTCCATGGCGACGTAGGCGTCGGCGAGCAGGTGCTGCACGGCCTGGAAGGAGCCGATCGGTGCGCCGTACTGACGCCGGGTCGCGGCGTAGTCCGTGGCGAGGGCGACCGCGCCCCGCATCGTCCCGACGAGGTCCGCGCAGCTCAGCGCCAGGCCGAAGGCCGTCCAACGGCGAAGGTCCTGCTCGCCGAGCGGCGCGCCCACCGGCTGCACGTCGACGCCGGCTTCGAGCACGAGCTCCTTGCGGGTCAGGTCGACCCGAGCGAGCGGATCCGTCAGGCCGACCTGGGCGACGGCAGGTCCACGCTCGCTCTCGACGAGCAGCAGGGCGGAATTGGCGCCCGCTGCGTCGACGGCCACGGCGCCCTTGGTCATCCCGGTTGTGCGGAGCAGTGCGGAGTGATCGCTGGTCAGCAGGACGGTCTCGGACGCGAGTGCCGCAGCGGCCCCTGCCAGCCGACGGGGCTCGGCGGCAAGCGACGGACCGAGGTAGGCCACGTCGGCGAGGCCGCGAGCCAGCTCCTCGGCCACCAACGCGGCCTCGACAGCGCTGGCGCACGGACCGCCGTCCTCGTCGGCGGTGCGCACCTCGCGCCAGCCCGCCGCGGCGACAGCAGCGTCGAGCTTGGCCTTGCGCTCCTCGTCGTCGAGGTCCGCCACCGACTTCGGGGCGAGCCGATCCACCAGCTGAGCAGCTGCGTCGCGCAGCGCCCGCTGCTCGGGAGAGAGCCGGGTGTCCATCAGGCCTGCACCGACCTCTCGAGTCGGGCCGCGGCCCACTCGTCGCGCAGCGTGCGTCGCAGCACCTTGCCCGACGGCAGCCTCGGGATGCTCGCCACGACGACGACCTCCCGCAGCTGCTTGTACGACGCCAGCGCGGCACCGACGACGGCCTGCAGCTCGCCATCGGCGACCGGGTGCTGCGGGTCGAGCTGGACGGCGGCGACGGGTACCTCACCCGCACGCTCGTCGGGCACTCCGAAGACGGCGCAGTCGAGCACGGCCGGATGCGCGTGCAGCACCGCCTCGAGCTCGGCCGGTGCGACCTGGAAGCCGTTGACCTTGATCATCTCCTTGGAGCGGTCGGTGAGGTGGACCCAGCCGTCGGGCTCGAGCCACCCGACATCACCGGTGCGGTACCAGCCGTTCTGGAAGGCCTCATCGGACGCGTCGGCCGGCAGGTAGCCAGCCATGACGGACTCCCCGCGGGCCTGGATCTCCCCGACGCCACCGCTCGGCAGCACCTCGCGGGTGTCGAGGTCGACGACCCGCAGCTCCACGCCGGCTGGAGCCAGGCCTGCGGAGTCGAGGCGCGGATGGTCGATGGGGTTGCAGGCGAGGACAGGGAACTCGCTGGCGCCGTACGCCGGGAGCCATCGCACGCCCGTGCGCTCGGTGACCCGCTCCGCGACCGAGGCGGTGACCGGGGTCGCGCCCCACATGACGTACCGCAACGACGAGAGGTCGAACTGCTCGATGCTCGGGTGGTTGGCCATCGCCAGGGCGATCGGGGCGACCGCCATCTCCAACGTCATGCGCTCCGACTCGATGCGGCGGAGCACCTCGTCGAGGTCGAACCGGCGGTGCAGCCGCACGGTCGCACCGGCAGCAGCAGCGGCGAGCAGGTTCAGCAGGCCGAGGATGTGGCTCGGTGGCGTCGCCACCTGGAACCGGTCGTCCGCTGCGAGGCCGAGGACGGCGATCCAGTGCTCGGTCGCAGCGGTCAGCGAGCGATGGGTGTGCCGGACCGCCTTCGGCATCCCGGTGGTGCCGGAGCTGAAGACCAGGACCGACTCGTCCTCCGGCCTGACGGCGCTCGTGACCCGCTCAGCCTCGGGCAGGGCAGCGACGTCGTCGAGATCGGTGACGCCGGGCAGCGCGCGCAGCAGCCCTACGCCCTCGCCGTCGGCGATCCCGTGGACGGGCTTCGTCAAGGCGAGCGCATGCCCGACCTCAGCTGCCTTCCACGCGGGGCTGATCAGCACGCAGGCCGCGCCGAGCCGGCTGATGCCCTGGACGGCGACGACGAACTCGGGCCGGTTGGACGACATGAGGGCAACCCGGTCGCGCGGCCGCACCCCTCGGGCGATCAGGTGCCTGGCGAAGGCGTCGCTGCGGGAGTCGAGCTCGGCGAAGGACCAGTCCTGGTCTGCTGCGCGCAGGGCGAGGCGCTCCGGCGACAGCTCTGCCGTCGCCTGGAGGCCGGAGTGCAGGAAGGGACCCATCCGGAAACATTCTTCTCATCAAAAGAGATGCACGTCAACACAGATGACTTGTACTGTTCTCACATGACAGTCGCGCTGCCAACTCCCACCGACGCGTCGCTCCGGAACGAGGTGGTGGACACCGTCCGCCGGTTCGTGGCCCGGGAGGTCATCCCGCAGGCCGCGGCACTCGAGCGCACCGACACCTTTCCCGAGGCACTCGTCGAGCAGATGCGCGAGATGGGGCTGTTCGGCATCACCATCCCGGAGGAGCTGGGCGGGCTGGGCCTCGACCTGCTGACCTACGTCGCGGTCATCGAGGAGCTCGCCTACGGCTGGATGAGCCTCACCGGCATCGTCAACACCCACACCATGCTCGCGACGCTGCTGCTGCACCATGGCAGCGAGGAGCAGCAGCGCCGCTGGCTCCCGTCGATGGCGACGGGCGAGAAGCGCGGCGCGCTGTCACTGTCGGAGCCCGATGCCGGCAGCGACACCCAGAACATCTCGTGCCGCGCCGTGCGTGACGGCGAGTCGTACGTCGTGAACGGCACCAAGGCGTGGGTGACCAACGGCGAGCGCGCAGCACTCGTCGCGCTGGCCGCGCGCACCGAGGAGGGCATCAGCACCTTCGTCGTCGAGAAGGAGCCCGGCAGCAGCTTCGAGGGCATCGCGGTCAGCAAGCACGTCGGCAAGCTCGGCTACAAGGGCGTCGAGACCGTGGAGATGGCCTACACCGATCACCGCATCCCAGCCGCCAACCT
The DNA here is from genome assembly GCA_046262855.1 of Mycobacteriales bacterium. Classification (GTDB taxonomy): domain Bacteria; phylum Actinomycetota; class Actinomycetes; order Mycobacteriales; family SCTD01; genus RYN-111. Next base: position 5,039 of record JBHEMB010000111.1, read on the forward strand.
CGTCGGCGTACCCGGTCGAGGTCTCCCCCAGGTCCTCAGCGTCCTCGAGATCGGTCGCATCAACATCGCCTCGCGAGCCGTCGGGGTCGCGCGAGCCGCGTTCGACGCCGCCCTGGAGTACGCACAGGTGCGCACCACCTTCGGCAAGCCGATCGCCGAGCACCAGGCCATCCAGCTCAAGATCGCCGACATGGCGACCCGGCTGGAGGCAGCGCGGCTGCTCACCCGCAACGCCGCCGAGCGCAAGGCCGCCGGGCTGCGCTGCGATGTCGAGGCCGGCATGGCGAAGCTGTTCGCGAGCGAGACCGCGCTCGAGCTCGCGACCGAGGCGATGCGCATCCACGGTGGCATGGGCTACACGACGGAGATGCCGGTGGAGCGCTACTACCGGGACGCGCCGCTGATGGTCATCGGCGAGGGCACGAACGAGATCCAGCGGCTCGTCATCGCCCGGGGTCTGCTGGCCCGCGCCCGCAAGTAGGGGGGTGCGCCCGCCCCCCCTGCCCGGATGATCCACGGAGAGTTGATGCCCGATCCGGGCTCCGCAGAGTGCCTTAACTCCCCGTGGATCACCAGGCAGGCGGTCAGCGGAGGTAGCGCATCAGGCCCTGCTGGACGACGTACGCGACCAGCCGACCGGACGTGTCGAACAGCCGGCCCTCGGTGAGCCCGCGACCGTGCCCGCCGGCGGGGCTGCGCTGGTCGTAGAGCAGCCACTCGTCGACCCGGGCCGGCTGCAGGAACCACAGCGCGTGGTCCAGCGACGCCATCTGGACAGCAGCGTCGCCGCGATGGCGCTTGTGCGCGACGCCGAGCAGCGTCATGTCGCTGAGATAGGCGAGGCCGAGCTGGTGCACGGCGTCGTCGTCGGGCAGCCGCCCGCGGTGCCGGAACCAGAACCGCTGCCACCCGGGGTCCGGCTCGGGCACCGCCCGCAGGTCCCAGTCGGGCCACTCGTCGGTGAACCTCGCCCACGGCTCGACGTCGGGCAGGTGGTCTGCGGGGACGACGTCCGGGGCCTGCTCGGCGTGCGACGGACCAGGGTCGCCGCGATGGAACGAGGCCAGCAT
>JBHEMB010000112.1:0-4469 GCA_046262855.1 Mycobacteriales bacterium
CTTGGCCGTGTCGTCCCAGGTGGTCCCGGCACTGGTGACGTCGAGGTCCGCCTGGTTGGCCTCCGGCTGGCCCGTGTCGACGACGACCACCTGCGTGGCATCGCCGCTCGCATCGGTCACCTGCGGGAACGCCGTACAGGCAGGAAGCGTGGGCGGCGGCGGGGTGCTGCCGCCGCCGGTCGTCCCGCCCGTCGTGCCACCCGACACCGGCGTCGTCGTGCCGTCGATCGCGGTCACCAGCCCGGTGACGCGCGGGGTGCCGAAGCCGGTGGGGAAGTCGTAGCCGGGCAGCGCGGTGTAGAGGCCGTTCGCGCCGAGGGTGATGTCGGTGAACGTTGCGGCGTACGTCGTCGGGTCCTGCACCAGCGGGTAGATGCGGCGGTTCGCGTAGCCGGCGGAACCGCCGGGTGCGGCGGCGCTCACCCGGGCCCACATGCCCTGCCACAGCGGCGCCGAGAGACTGGTCCCCCCGACGGACTCGCGGGTGCCGCCGCTGACGATGTTGTAGCCAGAGATGAGATCACCGGACTGCGCCGAGACATCAGCCGTGGCCCGGCCGATCGCGGTGAACTCCGGGTCCAGAGAGCTCTGGTAGTCGGGCGCCTCGAAGGAGTAGGAGGGTCCGCCGCCACCGTGCGTCCAGGCGTACTCGACGTCGCGCTTCTTCGGGGTGCCGCTCGTGGTGAGGACGGTACCGCCGACGGCGATCGCGTTCGGGCTGGTCGCCGGGTACTCCGCCGACGGGATCGGGCCGATGGTGACGCCGTTGACGCCGGCACCCGCGGCCGAGCAGCCCGAGCCGTTGTCGCCGGTGCTCGCGAAGAAGGACCGGCCCTCGGCCGCGGCCTTGGCCAGCGCCGCCTCGTGCGCGTCGAGGGTGCCGAGGTAGCCGAAGACGTCGCACAGGCCGTACGAGCCGGATGCTTGCACGGCACCATTGGGGTCGCTGGCCCACGTGTCGATGGCAGCCGCGAGCAGATCGCTGTTGCCGGAGTTCGCGAAGTAGAAGGTCATGCCGGACGCGTTCGGCGCCATCCCGGTCGCGGCCTGGCTGTCGAGGTCCCACTCGATGACACCGGAGGTGTCAGTCGTGTTGGGCGTCCCGATCTGCTTGACGGTGAACGGGATGGCGGGCAGGCCGTTGTCCGCCTCGAAGGCGCGCAAGTCGGACTCCGTGGTTCCTGGCGACCCCCAGCCGAAGGCAGCCAGGGACGTGCCTTGGCCGGTGTTGTCCGACGGCTGCTCGTAGACCGACCACAGGTCGGCCGGCGAGGTGCTCTCGGAGATCGGGAAGTCGCTGTGGGCCACAGAGGTATGCGCGACGGACAGCGTGTCAAGCCCCGCGACGGCCGTGACGGCGGTCGGGACGGTCGGGGCAGTGGTGTTCGCGACGAAGGAGGCGAACGGCGTGCCCTTCGCGCCGGTGAAGCTACCCAGGTGCACAGAGAAGGTCTTCTCCACCTGCGCGACGGTGCCCTTCGCGGTGAGGTAGGTCCCGTCGGAGCCGCGGTACTCGACCTGCAGCCCGTCGCGGGTCAGCCAGCTCGCCACCGCGTCAGTGGTCGCCTTGTCCGCGCCGAAGCGTGCGGCGTACTGGGCCGGCGTGAGCCAGCGGTGGTAGTCGGCGCTGCCAGGGACGTACTGGTCGTGCATCAGCTGACGCAGGCCGGCCGCGTCCTTGCCCGCGACACTGACGCCGACGTGCCACGCCGCATCGGGAGCGGGGGCACCTGCGGGGTGCGCGAGCCAGGCAGGCTTCAGCGTGTCACGCGTGAGCACGCGGGTCGGGAGCGGTGCGGTCGTTCCCGTGATCGACGCGATGGCGGGGACGGTGAGTGCGGACGCGGCGAGAGCCGCTCCGGCCACGAGGGCAAGACGGAGCTTGGGCAACGTTGATTCTCCGAATGCTGGGGGAGGGGGGTGCGCTATGAGGAGCTGGTGCAGACAGAGTTCGCCGCCGATCGGCTGAGTCCTGCTTGCGCCACCCGGGCTATTGGCCGGTCGCTGGGCGCGGGTCACAGTCGCTGTGCTGATCGCGTGCGTCCGTCGGCCTCTGGAGGGCGTCACGGGGCAAGGCAATCTCGGTGACGCCCATCTCGTGCAACCTCCGTTCAGCCGCCTTCAAGGACGCGACCGAGTCGGGTTGGGGACGCGCGGGCGAGGCCAAGAACCGGCGCACACGTCCCGCCTCACTGCTGGCGCCACGGCAGCTATCCCCGGTCCGAGGACGGGTCAGTCATGCGCTCGGCGAGGTTGACGATGATGCCCTCCGGTCCGCGCACGGACGCCATCCGCCAGATCTCCTCATACTCGCCGACACCCCCGATCAGGCTGTAGCCCTTCGCTGCGAGGCCCTCCAGAATCGTCTGGAGACCGCCTACCTCGAACGACACATTGCTGAGGCCGATCCGGGTGGCCATTGCGTCGGGCGATCCGGCCTCGTGGTCTGGTCGGATGAACCTCGTCAGTTCCAGTCGCGTCCCCTCGTCGGGCAGCCTCAACATGACCATTTCGGTACGTGAGCCGGGGATGCCGATGACGGTGTCCAGGAACTCGCCCTCAAGGAACGTGCGCCCCTCGACCTCGAAACCGAGCTCGACGAAGAACGCCGTCGCGGTGTCGAGGTCGGCGAGCGTGATGCCCACGTGGTCGAAGCGATGTATGCGCGACATGCAGTTGCATCCTTCGGGTGCGACCGGCTGCTGGGTTCGATGGGCGGCCCCAAGACAATCATGGCCGGCCGAGCCGCGACTGATGTCCGTGCAGCGCGTCGTGGAGCGGCAACCGTCACCGGGTGCGCCACCTCTGTGAGCGGCGGACGGTGGCGAATATCGGTCAGTTGCCCTTGCGGCGGACCACCTTGCGCAGCGCGAGGACTCCCGCGCCCGCGACGAGAGCCTTGGTGACGTGCGGCTTCACCTTCGCCACCACCGGCTGCGCCTTCAGCACCCCGTTGAGGATCGCCGTCTGCGCCTTCGGAGGGGCTTTGAGGTAGAGGCCCATGCCCACCTCGTTGGCCTTGGCCTTGAGCCCAGTGGCGGGAAGGGTCGTGTCGGCGGTCATGCGGGCACCCTACGGTGCTGTCGAGCCACGCGTTCGGGGGGCCCGCACCCGTTGGCGTCGAACAAGTCCCCAGTCTGGCATCACGTGCAGGGCTAGGGGTCAGACGTCGGCGGACCGCTCGGCCTCGGCCGGTCCGGCCTGCCGGGGTACGACGGGGCCGCCGGCGAGGACGACCTTGTCACGTCCCTGGCTCTTGGCCATGAGCAAAGCGGCGTCGGCGGTGCGGACCAGGTCCGTGACGGTGGTGCCCATGCTCGAGTCCGTGACGCCGAAGCTCACCGAGAAGGCCGGTGCGTCCGACCCGTCGACGGCGGCCCTCAGCGCGGTGCGAATGCGCTGCATCGCCTCGCCGGCCTCGCTCGCGCTGCGGCCGGGCAGGACCACGACGAACTCCTCGCCGCCGTAGCGGGCGACGACGTCGTCGGCTCGCGTGGTCTCCTTCAGGACCTTCGCGAACAGGCGCAGGGCGCGGTCGCCCGCGTCATGGCCGTACTGGTCGTTGAGCGCCTTGAAGTGGTCGAGGTCTCCGAACGCGAGCGCGAATCCGCTGCCCTCGGTGAGCAGTTCCCGGACCTCGTTGTCGAACGTACGGCGGTTGACCAAGCCGGTGAGGCTGTCGGTGGCGGCCTGCAGCTGGGTCTGGCGGGTCGCTCGGAGAGTGCCGATGCGCGAGCCGGTGTGCGCCGCGAGGCGGGAGAGCCGCTCGACCGTCTCGGCGTCGGGCACCTGGCCCTGCTCGCCGGTCGAATGGAGCACGCCGATGGCCCGCCCCATGAACGTGACCGGGACGCAGGCTGCCGAAACCGGACCAGCCTCGCGGCCACGCAGTTTCGGGCAGGAGTGCAAGGCCTCGCTGTCGGAGAACGTCACGGCTGAGCCGCGGCGTACGGCGACGCACTCGAACGGCGTCCCGACCGGGCAACAGGCGGCACCCTTCGTCGGGTGCTCGACGGCGCGTGCGAGGTGCGCCTTGCTGGAGTCGGCCAGCAGCAGCTCCATGGGCAGATCCAGGGCGACCTCGGTCATGGCGCGGGCAACGACCTCGCGAGCGGCTTCCTCGTCGTCGGCCATGTCGAAGGCCTCGACGACCTGGCGGCCGAACTCGCCGCGCGCCGCGTTGTTCTCGTTTTGCGACAGCAGATCTTGCAGGCGGCGGGTCACGCCGAGCACGGACCGCCGGATCAGCAGGAACATCAGACCAATCAGCCCGGCAGCGACGGCCGCGCTGGTCCAGACGACGACCAGGGCCAGGGTGCGTGAGCGGTCGTTGGCGTGCGCCGCAGCCTCAGCGACCCGATCCAGGAGTGCTGTGTACTCGTCGCGTTGCCCGTCGACGCGGTGGTGGGCGGCGGTGACGGCGGCGACATCGGCGCCGAGAACGGCGCGCCCGTTGAGGGCGGCGGTCA
>JBHEMB010000113.1:0-2938 GCA_046262855.1 Mycobacteriales bacterium
CCCGGCGCGGCTTCCTCGTCCGGACCGCGGTCGTCGGCAGCGCGCTCTCGGTGGACGCGGTCGGCTTCACGTTGAGACCGCAGTCCGCCTACGCCTCGGTCTGCGGACCGGGCGCCAGCTGCGCGGGCGGCTGGACCGTCTTCTGTGCCACGATCTACAACGGCGTGAACGCCTGCCCGCCGGGATCGGTCGCCGCCGGCTGGTGGAAGGCCGACGGCGCCTCGCTCTGCGGCGGCCGGGCGCGCTACATCATCGACTGCAACGCGACGTGCAGCCGTTGCGCCACCGCAGGGCGGCCCGGCATCTGCTCGAGCAGGTGCTGGTCATGCGGCTGCCACTGCGGGCCGGGCGGCCAGTGCGACCAGCGCAAGGTGTGCTGCAACGGCTTTCGCTACGGCCGGTGCAACCAGCAGGTGCGGCAGGTCGGCGCGGTGATGTGCCGCGTGGTCTCCTGCGTCCCGCCCTGGACCTACGAGAACTGCACCACCGCGAGCGCCACGGACAACGCGACGCGGGACCACAGCGCCCCAGCCCTACCCGGGGCGTGGAGCAACATCAAGGCCCGGTACTGGCAGCTCGGCGAGAGCGCCAGCGCCCTCGGACCGTCCGTCTGGGCGGAGTTCGACGTGCCGGGCGGGCGGGCGCAGCGCTACCTGCACGGGCGGATCTCGTACCAGCCGCGAATCGGCCCGCGCTACACCGTCGGCGCCATCGGGCACCGGTACGCCGAGCTCGGCAACGAGGCAGGCGTGCTCGGGTTCCCACTGTCCGACCCGATCGTCATCGCGAACGCGCGGGCCTCGAGGTTCGAGCGTGGCCGCATCTCATGGCACCCAGCGCTCGGCGCGTTCGAGACGGTCGGGCCGATCGCGACGAAGTTCACTGCGCTGGGCGCCGAGCTCGGCACTTTGAAGTTCCCGACGGCGCCGCCGCGGAGCACCGCCGACGGGGCGGGGCGGTACAGCACGTTCCAGCTCGGCCGGATCTCCTGGCACCCCTCCACCGGAGCCTGTGCCATCGGTAGCCAGGCCGCGGCCCGCTACGTCGAGCTCGACGCCGAGGACGGCGTGCTCGGCTACCCGATCCAGGACGAGTACGCCGTGACCGCAACCGCCCGCACCGCGCGGTTCCAGCACGGCCGGATCGTCGTGGCGGCATCGGCGATCGAGGTGCTCGACGTGCTCGACGCCGCCTACGTCCGGGCCGGCGCGGAGACCGGCCTGCTGGGGCTCCCGGCGGCTCGCGCGACCGCGGTCGTCATCGGTCAGGGGCAGCCGTTCGCGACCGGCCGCATCAGCGCCCACGACGGCGCGGCCTTCTGGTGCCGAGGTCCGATCGCGGACAGGTATGCGGAGCTCGGCAACGAGGCCGGCCCGCTCGGCTTCCCGACGACGGACGAGTACCAGCCGTCGACCGGCACGCGGCGCAACGACTTCCAGCACGGCTCGATCAGCTACGACGAGTCGACCCAGAGCACCAAGGTCACGTTCGGAGGCAGCTGATGACGGTCCTGACGACCTGCGCGCTGGCGACAGCGGTGATCGCGGGAGCTCGCGGCACCTGGTCGCCGTGCGGGCTGTCGATGGTCTCCTCCATCAACCCGTTCTCCGAGGCGGCCCGCGGTCACCGGTACGGCGTGACGTGCGCGTGGTTCGTCCTCGGCGCCCTCACCGGTGGCGTGTTGCTCGGAGCCGGTACGGCGGTGCTGGCTCTTGCCCTGTCGCCGCTGCCGGCCTTGGGCAGTGCCGTGGCCGTCGGCACGCTCGCCGCCGACCTGCAGCTCGTCAGGTTGCCTGTCCACCCGCGGCAGGTCGAGGAGACCTGGCTGCGGACCTTCCGGCCCTGGGTCTACGGCGCCGGCTTCGGCCTGCAGATCGGCGTCGGCTTCGCGACCTACATCATGACGGCAGCGACGTACCTGCTCGTCGTGCTGGCGGCGCTGACCGGCTCGCCCGTGGTCGCGATCGCGACCGGCGCCACGTTCGGACTCGTGCGCGGTCTCGCCGTACTGCTCGGTTCCGGGGCTCGCACGCCCGCGCAGCTGCGCGAGCTGCACCGCCGGCTGGCCGCGCTGGCACCGCTCTCGAGACGAGTGGTGATGGTCTGGGAGGCGGCCGTCGCCGTGCTGCTCGCCGCGGCCGCGGCACCGGTCGCAGGTGTGCTCGCCGTGCTGCTGGTGCTGCTTCTGGTCGGGTTAGGGCGCCGGGGTCCGCACCCGGTAGTGGTCGTTGACGTGCTGCTCGAGCCAGCCGCTGAGCTCCGCAGCGGGTAGGGCTCGCGACAGCCACCAGCCCTGGGCGCTGTCGCAGCCCATCGCGGCCAGCCGCTTCCACGTGGCGTCGTCCTCGACGCCCTCCGCGACCACGCGCATCCCCAGACCGCGGGCCAGGTCGATGACCGAGCAGACGATCGCGTGGTCCCGCGGGTCCTCGACCATGCGACCGACGAAGCTCCTGTCGATCTTGATCTCCGACACCGGCAGCTGGCGGAGCTGGACGAGCGAGGACCAGCCGGTGCCGAAGTCGTCGAGGCTCAAGGAGACACCGAGCGCATCGAGCCGCTTCAGCGCGAGCCGGGCCCGGGCGCTGTCGGAGAACAGCGATCCCTCGGTGACCTCGAGCTGCAGGCAGCTGGCCGGCACGCCGTTCTTGGCGAGGCCGTGCGAGACGAGGTCGACGAGCTGGTCGCCGCAGAGGTCCTTGACGGTCACGTTGACCGCGAGGCCGAGCTCCCAGCCGTTCGCCCGCCAGGCGGCGATCTGCGTGAGGCCAGCGTCGATGACCCAGGCCGTCAGCTGACCGATGAGGCCGCTGCGTTCCGCGAGCGGGATGAACTCCGTCGGCGGCATGGGCCCCATCTCGTCGTGCGTCCACCGCACGAGGGCCTCAGCGCTGACGACCGTGCCGTCCGGCACGTTCGCCTTCGGTTGCACGTGTAC
>JBHEMB010000114.1:0-3332 GCA_046262855.1 Mycobacteriales bacterium
GTGGTGCGTGCCGGAGAGCCGGACTTCGGCGTCCCGTCAGAGACGCGGGACTGCGTGGCTACCACGAGGCCCCAGCCGGCGCCCTCGGACGCGGGAATCTGGACCGTGTCGCTGGACGAGAACGGACCGGTGCCGCTGGGAGCCGCGAGCTCCTTCAGCACGGGCCCGGTGCGGCTGCCCCAGCGGAGCTGGACCGGACCCCAGCCGGAGCCCGCGCTTCCGAAGTTGCGGAAGCTGACCCCGACGTTGGAACCCGGTGCCGCGACTGATGGGCTCGCCTTGAGCGTGGTGAGTGCGCCACACGCCCAAGCGGCGGAAGCGAAGATGGCGATCGGAATCGCCGCGCTGCAGATGAAGAGAAAACCGATTCGGCGTCTCATGGGACTCCTCCTGTAGGGACTACTACGCCTCGCAAGTATCGCCTTGAAGCGCAATGTATGTCAAGTACTTGTATGCAAAACGAACGTATCCGGCGCGAAAGGTAGCACCGGCACCGCCAAACGTGGTACACACGGATGCAATACCCGGCACACACGGATGCGTACCCACCTGCGCGACGCTGAAGCCTCCCTAGTTTGAAGGTAGCACGCCCTCGCCGAAAGTCATGCAGGTTGCCCGCGGGGGCGCTCGCGCCTCGCCACAAGGGTCAGACCGAGGAGGATGAGGCCGAACAGGGCCAGTGCGCTTCCCGCGCCCAGGAGGACGTACTTGGCCGCGGTACGCACGGCCGGCCGCTCGAACACGATGCGGGCGCTGCCGATGTCCTGCTTATTGGAGTCGATCGTGCCGGAGCGGGTGTCGGTCCACACCGCTATGGCCGAGGAGTCGTCCGAGACCAGGCCCAGGCGGCTCCCTAGGTCGGGCAGCTCGCGCTCGTTTCCGTACCCGACGCGCGAGTCGAACGGCATGCCCGAGAGCGTGATGCTGGCGCCAAAGCTCTCACCGTGGTCGAAGGAAGACTGCATCGACACCTCGTTGCGCAGGTTCTTGGGATCCGCGCGACGGTCGTAGTAGACGACGTCCAGGCGGCCGTCGGGCGCCACGTCGAGCTGGGGCAGGTACTGCGAGGTGCCGTCGTGCTCGGGGGTGTCGTTGACACGCGTGGGACCCCTCCAGGTGGTCGCCCCGTGCGGCAGGGACCACAGCAGCACGTCCGAGTCCCCGAGCCGGCCGTCCTGGAAGGCGGCGTAGACCCTGCCGTCCCCTTGATCGACGGCGATCGAGGGAAACGGCGGCAGGAACGCCACGAAGCGCTCCGTGGGCACCAGCCGGTCCTCCACCACGGACTCGGCCCAAGTAGCGCCGTGGTCGAGCGAGCGGGAGAGCACCAGCTGGAATGTGCCGGAGTACGGCGGCCCCCCGTGGCCGAGGTGCTCCCCCTCGTAGTCGAGCCGGTCGTCGCCAAGGTCCAGGTAGAGGACGTACACCTCGCCATGCGGTCCGACCGCCACCGACGGCGCCACCGCGCGCGACCGCTTCGGGGGGTTGACGCGGACGGGGGGGTCCCAGGTGGCGCCGCCGTCGCGGGAGCGAGCCACGAGGATTGGATTGCCGGGCCCCGTGAACTTCAGCACCCCGACGTCGGTGTCCGCCCGGAGGTAGCTGAGGTAGATGAGGCGCGGGTCCTTGGGGTCGGCGGTCACGCGCACCTGGAAGGCGAGCCGGCCGAGCACCTTCCGCGGCCGGGAAAGGGTGCGTCCACCGTCGCTCGAGCTCACGTACCAGCCCGCGTGAGGGACGTTGCCCAGGCCCTGGAGGGTGACGTAGGTCATGTGCATCCTGCCGTCCGCGGAGAAGGTCACGTCGGGCGCGAAGCACTTGTGCTCCTCTCCTGGAGGGATCGGGATCGGGACCCTCGACCAGTGCGAGCCGCCGTCGCTGGAGACGTGGAGCGCACAGGTGTAGCGCGGGCCGTCGACGCGGTTGACCACGGCGAGGTTGTCGGGCCTGCGGGGGTTGCGCGCGACCGTCGGCGAGTTGTTGGCGCTGATGTCGCCCTGGCTGGCGGCCCCCGCGTTGACCGGGGCATCGCCCGCGGGCACGCTCGCCATCGGCTCGGTGTCGGTGAACGCCCCGACCGCGATCGCCGCGCACCCCCCGAGCAGCACTGCGACCGCCACCGGCCACCGCCGCCACTGGTTCAAGAGCTCTTGCGCGCGGATGCCGGACCCCCTGCGCTCTGCGTCGTTTGGCCGGTCGTGGCCGAGGATAACAAGGCCCTGCCGCCCCTCCGCCGCGGGCCGTCAGCCGGCGGAGGGACGCCTGCGGCCCTCAGACCGTCACTTGGACGTCTTCTTCCTCGTGGTTCGCTTCTTCTTCTTCTTGACGACCGTCACCTGCGCGCGGGGCGACTGCGCACCCAGGCACGCGCTCGTCTCGAGCACGCGCGCCCTGAACAGCTGCGTGCGCTTCACCCTGAACGAGGAGGTCTTGAAGCCGCCCTTGCTGTCCGTCTTGACGGTCTTGAAGGTGCCGAACCGCCCGCCGTGCAGGGCACGGCGCTGGACCAGAACCGACTGACCCGCCTCGCAGGCCTGCGGGTTGGCAAAGGCCTCCACGACCCCGCGCAGGGAGACCTTGCCGTTGCGCTTCACGGTCGCGCGGGAGGCGTCGAGATCCACGGTGCGCCCCGACAGCGTGACGGCCGCGGTGCTGCTCCCAGGTGCACCGGGGGGCCCGGGCGGACCGGTCGTAGACGGCGGCGGCGGCGGGACAGCGTTCACGTCGCTGCGGAAGATGTAGATCCGCCCTGCGTCGAGCACCGCCGGCGTGGACCCGCTGGCCGGGGCGTCCCAGCGCACCGAGGCCACCCCGAAGTCGAGGAATCCGTCCCCGTTGAGGTCGCCCATCGGGAACACCCGGCTGCCGAAGCCGCTCTCCGGCTGCGCGTCGGGATCCTGGATGTTCTGCAGCTGCTTGTTGTTGGCCGGGTTCATGATGTTGACGTCGAAGTTGGTGTCGTCCTTGTTCGGCGTCTGCACGGCCGAGAACTCGCCGACCATGACCTCGTTGCCGACCTCCGGGTTGCCGACCAGGTCGCCGACCCCCTCCGTGGGATTGCCGAAGCGCCCGAAGGTGTTGGGCGTCGGGTCGTCGATGTTGGCGAAGTTGATGAAGTTCGCCGTGAAGTTCCCGCTGAACACGTATGCCCGCCCCGCCTGGTCCTTGTTGGAGGCGTTCGTGAAGGCGGGGAGCACGACGTCGGGAAGGGCGGTGTCCGCGAGGTTGCCGACCGCGAACTGCTCGCCGGTGGTGAAGCCGAACAGCGCGTCCTTGACCGGTTCGGGGTCGTTGTAGACGTAGAGGATGGTGCCCGTCGCGCCGTCGTAGAG
>JBHEMB010000115.1:0-10812 GCA_046262855.1 Mycobacteriales bacterium
GTACGGCACAGGTGCGGCGGTGGGCTCGGAGGACGAGCAGGACTTCCTGGGGCTGCCTGGACTGCTCGAGCCGGATCAGGTCCGCGTGCTGCTCGCCCAGCACCAGGCCAAGCAGCTGAAGAAGGCTCCCGTCGTTGCTGCACCGGCGCGGGAGAAGTCCGCGTTCGAGGTGCTGTCCGGCCTGCGCAAGGAGCTCAACGGGCTGGTCGGCGCGTGGCACCACCGGACCAGCAAGCCGCACGGTGCCATCCACGCAGAGCTACGCGCCGCGTGCGGCGGCCCCCCGACCCCGCAGGCGTCCGCCGACGAGCTGCAGGAGCGGATCGAGACGATGCGCCGCTGGGCCCGCGAGCGGCGTTCGTCCTAGTAGGCGTCGTCCATGATGCGGTAGACGGCCCCGATGACCAGGCCCACCACGAGGATCACCGCGCCGGCAACGGCCAGCGCCCACGAGTGCATCGGGAGCGCGAAGCCGAAGAGCACGCTGGCCGCCACGATCAGGACGACCGTCAACCACGAGGTGGGCTTGACGTTGTGCGAGCCGGCCATGCGGGATGCCTCCTGAAGCGATCTCGGGTACGTGCACAAGACTAGCCCGGTGACCTCGCTCTTCTCCCCGCTGACCCTGCGGAGCACCACCCTGAAGAACCGGATCGTCGTCAGCCCGATGTGCATGTACTCCTCCGTCGAGGGGCTCCCGACCGACTGGCACCTGGCGCACCTTGGCTCGTTCGCCGTCGGTGGCGCCGCCCTGGTCATGACCGAGGCCAGCGCCGTCAGCCCCGAAGGGCGGATCAGCCCCGACGACGCCGGCATCTGGAACGACGAGCAGGCGGCCAGCTGGGCCCGCGTGGTCGCGTTCGTCCACGACCAGGGCGCACTGGCCGGCGTCCAGCTCGCGCACGCCGGACGCAAGGCAAGCACCTACCGGCCGGGCCATGACAAGCGCGGCACGATCCCCTCCGGCGAGGGCGGCTGGGTCGCTGTCGCTCCCAGCCCGATCGCCTTCGGCCGGTACGCCGAACCAATGGCCCTCGACGATCAGGGCATCGCGAAGGTGCGCACCGACTTCACCGCAGCAGCCCGGCGTGCCACCGCGGCCGGCTTTGACGTCGTGGAGCTGCACGCCGCGCACGGGTACCTGCTCCATGAGTTCCTCAGCCCTTTGAGCAACCAGCGCGACGACGGCTACGGCGGCTCCTTCGACAACAGGGCGAAGCTGCTGCTCGAGGTGGTCGAGGACGTCCGGGTCGCCTTCGACGGGCTGCTGCTCGTCCGGATCAGCGGGCAGGACTGGACGCCCGGGGGCTGGACGGTGGAGGAGTCGCAACAGCTCGCGCCGCTGCTGCACGAGCGCGGCGTCGACCTCATCGACGTGTCGTCCGGGGGCCTGCACCACGAGCAGCAGATCACGATCGGGCCCGGCTACCAGGTGCCGTTCTCCCGGGCGCTGAAGCAGGTCGGCGCAACCACGGGCACGGTCGGGCTCATCACGGAGCCGAGGCAGGCCGAGGACATCCTGGCAGCGGATGACGCGGACGTGGTGCTGCTCGCGCGCGAGTTGCTTCGGGACCCGCACTGGCCGCTGCGCGCGGCTCGGGAGCTCGGCGTTGATGTCCCGTGGCCACGGCAGTACGAGCGCGCGAAGCTGTGATCATCGAGGACCCGGCAGACCCTCGGCTCGCCGACTACGTGGGCCTCACGGACGTCGTGCGACGGACGAAGCACGAGCCCGAGCGGGGCTTCTTCATCGCCGAGGGCGTTCAGGTCATGCAGCGTGCAGCGGTGGCCGGCTACCCCTTGCGCTCCGTGCTGCTTGCCGCCAACCGCGAGCTCCCGGAGGGGCTGCCGGACGCGCCGGTCTACCAGGCGACGTATGAGGTCCTCGAGAAGGTCACGGGGTTCCACGTCCACCGCGGCGCGCTCGCCTCCTTCGGCCGGTTGCCACTGCGAGCCGCCGCTGAGGTGCTCGCCGCTGCGGAGCGGGTGCTCGTGCTGGAGGACATCAACAACCACACCAACCTCGGGGCGGTCTTCCGCAGTGCAGCCGGGCTCGGTATGGATGCGGTGCTCCTGAGCCCGACCTGCTGCGATCCCCTGTACCGCCGGGCGGTGCGGGTCTCCATGGGAGAGGTGTTCGCCTTGCCGTACTCCTACCTCGAGCCGTTCCCCCAGGGCCTCGATCAGGTGCGCCGCGCCGGCTTCCGGCTCCTCGCGATGACCCCTGGCGGCACCGACCTGGGCGAGGTCCAGATCGCCGGCCGAACCGCGCTCCTGCTCGGCGCCGAGGGCCCCGGGCTGACGGAAGAGGCGATGACAGCGAGCGACCTGCGGGTGGGGCTGCCGATGTCGCGCGGCGTCGACTCGCTCAACGTCGCCGCTGCGGCGGCGGTGGGCTGCTGGGTCGTCGGGCGGCGCCCCGGTGCAAGCTGAGGGGCGCCGCGGTGCAAGATGAGCAACGTGAGACACGTCCTCGTCGTGCTGCCCATGCTGGCGGTCGCAGCCTGCAGCGGCGGCTCCTCGGCCGATGATGCGGCCAGCAAGACCGACTACCTGCGCAAGGCAGAGGCGATCTGCACCCAGGCGAACGCCGACCAGAAGGCGCTCAAGAGCCCCACGTCGGCCCAGGAGCTGTCGCCCTACGTCGACGCCATCGTCCGGATCGCCGACCGGAGCACGACCGCGCTGCTCAAGCTGACACCGCCGACCCGCGACAAGGCCGACCTCGACAAGCACGTCTTCGACCCGCTGCACGGCCAGTTGGTGCAACTGCGGGACTACGCCGACAAGGTCCGCGCCGCGTCGAAGGCCAAGGACCAGATCGCCCTGGTCAAGCTGCTGAGCGACCCGCCGAACAAGACCGCCGCCGACCTCGAGTGGATGCGCACGTACGGCTTCCGGCAGTGCGTCGATGCCGCGGACACGGCCAGCTAGTCGATCAGGTCCAGAGCCGCCTCGACGATCGACCGGGCGTCGAGTCCGTGGTAGGCGTGCACCTCGTCGACGCCGCCCGCCTGGCCGAAGACGCTCACTCCGAGGCACGTCACGGGTGTCCCCGTCACGGTGCCGAGGAAGGCCAGGGTGTGCGGGTGCCCGTCGAGGACCGTCACGAGCGGAGCGCGGGCCCCGAAGACGCGGTCGAGGACGCCCTCGTCCACGGGCGGTCCGTGCAACAGACCGCGTCGCAGCTGAACCGCCCGCCAGATCCGGTCGTAGGACGTCACGACGACGATGTCGGCGGAGATCCCTTCTGCAGCAAGGAGATCCGCGGCCTCGATGACGTTGGGCACCACCGCTCCGACGCCGACGGGGGTCACGTCCGGGGCACCGGTCGACCGCAGCAGGTAGGCGCCCGCCAGCACATCCAGCCGGCGCTCCTCCAGGTCCGGCGGCAGCGCGGCAAGCGACTGGTCGAGCGGCCGGGTCGAGAGTCTGAGGTACGCCGACTCGCCGTCGGGTCGGCCGAGCCGGGACAGCGCGTGCAGGAAGCACCACTCGGTCTCCAGCGCGAAAGCCGGCTCCCATGCCGTCACGCCGGGCTGCTCGAGACCGATGGAGGGCGTCGTGATGCTCTGGTGCGCACCGCCCTCCGAGGCCAGCGTCACACCTGACGGCGTACCGATCAGGATGGACTGCCCACCGGCGTACACGCCGAAGGACCACGGCTCGAGGGCACGTCCGACGAACGGGTCGTAGACGGTGCCGACAGGCAGCAGCGGTTGACCGACCTTGGACCAGGTGGCGCCCAGCTCTCCGAGCAGGCTGACCAGGTTCACCTCGGCAATGCCGAGCTCGATGTGCTGGCCGGTCGAGGTCTCGCGCCAGCGCACCAGCCGGTCGCTGTCGGTTGACGGGTCGTCGGCGAACCAGTCGTGCCGGTCCTGTGGCGACCAGATGCCCACCTTGTTGATCCAGCCGCCCTGGTTGGTCGAGGACGCGACGTCGGGTGAGACCGTGACCAGCCGGGCCGCCACAGCCGGGACGTCGCGGGCCAGGTCCGTGAGGACGCGGCCGAGCGTCGCCTGCGTCGAGTGCTCCCCGCGGTAGGTCCGTCCCAGCGAGGTCGGCACGTCAGGTGCCGGTACGAGGTCCAGAGGCTTGCGCGCCAGGCGTTCGGCAGCGGCTCGGCACAGCGCCCCCTCGGGCGAGGAGGGCTCGAACAGCCGCCACGGCTCGTCGATGGACAGCTCCATCGAGCGCGCCAGCTCGTCGTACTGCTGCTCCGAGAGCAGCGCGCTGTGGTTGGCAGGCGAACCCTCGATGGGTAGGCCGCGGCCCTTGACGGTGTAGGCGAACAGCACGGTCGGTCGGGTGTTGTCGACCGCGCGGAAGGCCTTGCCGAGCTCGTCGAGGTCGTGCCCGCCGAGGTCGCGAAGCGCGGTGCGGACCTCGTCATCGGTCAGGTCATCGAGGACTGCTGCCAGGGGGAGCGAGTCGCCGACGAGTCGGTCACGCAGCGACGAGACGGGGGAGCGGAGCAGGAACTGGTACTCCTCGTTGCCCATCTCATCGATCCGCTCCCGCAGTGCCTCGCCGCCGGGCCGGACGAACAGCGACTGGAGCAGGCGCCCGTACTTCACCTCGAGCACCTGCCACCCCGCAGCGGCGAACATGCCCTGCCAGCGGGAGATCGCGATGTCCGGGACGATCCGGTCCAGCGACTGCCGGTTGAGGTCGACGACCCACAGCACCTCACCGAGCTTCTGGACCATGGGATCGGCGACGCACTCCCAGATGGCACCCTCGTCGAGCTCGGCGTCGCCGACCAGGGAGATCTGCCGACCGCCCGGCTCGACCCCGAAGTGGGCGCTGACGTACCGCTGAGCGATGGCACCCCACACCGGTGCCGTGGCGCCGATCCCGACCGAGCCGGTGGAGTAGTCGGGGACGTCGGGGTCTTTGGTCCTGGACGGGTACGGCTGCAGGCCACCGAGCTCGCGCAGCCTCGGGAGGTAGGACGCGTCGAGGTTGCCGAGCAGGTAGTTGATGGCGTGGAGCACTGGCGACGCGTGCGGCTTCACGCTCACCCGGTCGGCCGCCGTCAGGTGCTCGAACCAGAGCGCGGTCATGATGCTGACCATCGAGGCGCTCGACGCCTGGTGACCGCCGACCTTGACGCCCGAGCTGTTGGGGCGGCCCGCGTTCGCCGCGTGCACGATGCTCGTCGCCAGCCAGAGGACGCGCTGCTCGACGCGCGCGAGGGGGCTGATCCGTTCGTTCACCGCAACAGCGTAGGAGCCCACTCCTTCATGCGCGGGGGGCGGCAACCGCGATGGGCGCCCGGAGCAGGGCGTCGGGGATGCCGAAGCCACCGACCAGGGTCAGAGCGTGCGGGCGCAGCTCCCGGCACAGCGTGTTGACCTGCTTCTGCAGGTCCTTCGACGCGTCGGGGCTCAGGAAGCCGTGCTCGAGCCACCAGGCACGGTCGCGCTCGATCGCCCAGAGCGCCGCGAGGTCGCGCACCGACGCGAGCAGGTCGCCTGAGACGTTCGGTTGGAACAGCTCGTGTGCCTGTCGCTCGATGTGGGCCCGGGCCGCCGCGAGCGCGTGGTCCTGGCACCGCGCCAGGGCCCGCAACGGATCCATGCCCTCCCGACCCGTGAGGGTCCGCAACCGGCGGGCGAGGGAGTCCACGAGCCGCTCCTCCCGGAACCGCAGCGCGTCCAGCTGCCACGTCGGATCCAGCAGCGCCGTCCGCTCGAAGCGGCGCGAGAACTCGGACAGGACGCCAGTCGCCTGGCGGGAGCCGAGGTGCCGCACGAGCCCGAGTGCGTCGAGGTCCTCGAACTGGGCCGCGTAGTCGGAGAGCAGGGTCTTCGCCACCAGCTGCATGAGCACCGTGTTGTCGCCTTCGAAGGTGACGAAGACGTCGGAGTCCGCCCGGAGAGCGGCGAAGCGGTTCTCGGCCAGGTACCCCTTGCCGCCGCAGCACTCGCGGGACTGCTGAACGGCGTCGACCATGTGCCAGGTCGCAACCGCCTTGAGGCCTGCGGCGAGCGCCTCTACGTCCCGCTGCCCGTCGCCGCCGTCGAGCACCTCGACATAGCGCGCGGTGAGGTGGTCGTGGGCGGCCTGCAGCACGTAGGACTCGCACACCGGCGGCAGCAGCCGACGCTGGTGCGTCAGGTAGTCCATCAGCGGTGTGTCCATCTCCAGCCCGGTGCCGAACTGGCGGCGTCGCTCCCCCCACCGGACGGCGATCGTCAGCGCGTTGCGCGCGACCGAGAGACCTGCGCCCGCAATGCAGATCCGGCCCTCCACGAGAGCTCCGATCATCGTGAAGAACCGTGCGGCGGGCTTGGCGACGGGCGAGCTGTACACCCCCTCCGGCGAGACCGTCCCGAAGCGGTCGAGCAGGTTGTCGCCCGGCACGCGGACGGCATGGAACCGGATCCGCCCGTTGTCCACCCCCTGCAGCCCCATCTTGTCGCCGCAGTGCTCGATCACGACGCCCTCGAGCAGCGCTCCTGCCTCGTCGCGGAGCGGCACCAGGAAGCAGTGCACGCCCTGCCCCTGACCTGCGACGTCGAGCTGCGCGAAGACCGCGGCCATCCGGGCGTGCCTGGCGGCGCCGCCGATCCAGTCCTTGCGGGCGGTCTCGTCGGGGGTGTGGATGACGAACTCGCCGGCCTCGGGGTCGTACCTGGCCTGCGTCCGGATTGACCGTACGTCGCTGCCGTGGCCGGACTCGCTCATGGCGAAGCACCCCGGCAGCTCGACCGTCCCGATGTCGCGCAGCAGCGGAACGTGCTTGTCGGTGCCCAGGCGGTGGACGGCTCCGCCGAACAAGCCGAACTGCACCCCCATCTTCACCAGCAGCGACAGGTCGCTGTGGCCCGTGGTCTGGAAGGTGGCGATCCGCCCGCCAGGGTCGTCCCGACCCCCCGCTGAGGCCGGGAACGAACGCGCCCCGTCGCCCGACCGGCCCACCTCGCACAACCACGCGAGGACCAGGTCCCGGTAGGCGTCCCTGGGCAGCCCGTCGGCGCGCTCCAGCCCGAGCGTGCACAGCCGTCGCCTGGTGTCCTCGCGCAGCCCGGCGTGCGGGCCGTCCAGCAGCGCTTGCAGCTCCGCGGCTGTGGTCATTGCGGGACCTCTCGTCCGGCTACCCGAGCAACGGTACGACCAGTGCCGAGGCCGGGCTCGCCGCCACCACCAGAGCGAGCACGATCACGCCGATCCGGGCCGGGAGCCCGAGCGGCGCGGGCGGGTCGAGCAGCCGCCGCGCCCGCAGCAGCACGTCCTCCCCCGCCAGCCCGAGCGCGCCCGCAGGCGCACCGCCGGTGCCGATCTTCCACAGCGCCCTGGCGAGCTGGGTCCGGTCGTGCCGGCGGGCTGCGTGGTCGTCGGCCATCAGCTCCACCAGCAGGGCCACCTCTGCCTGTGCGGTGGACACAGCGGGTACGGCGGGAAAGGTGGCCGCCAGCGCGACGAACGGCAGCACCACCAGGTCGTGCCGCTGCGCCAGGTGCGCATGCTCGTGGGCGACCACCGCCTGCAGCTCGTCGGAGCTCAGGAGGTCGAGCGTGCCCCGGGACAGCACCAGCCGAGGGCGAAGGCCGGGCAGGCAGTAGGCGAGCGGCACGTCGTGATCGACCACGGAGGCGCCGCGCAGCAGCAGGTGCGGAGCGGCGACCAGGTCGACGAGCACCCGGTTCTCGTGCCGCGCACGCAGGGTGCGGGCGGTCGACGCCAGCAGCACGCTGAGCAGCCGCAACAGCACTGCCAGTCCCAGTCCACCCGCGATCCAGGTGACCACGCCGGCATCGCCCAGGTTTCGCAGCGCGTCGAGGTGATCCTGCCCGAGCGGGGCGAGCGCGACCGTTGCCAGCAGCGTCAGGGTGAGCAGGCCGGCCGCCAAGCCGAGGGCCTGCCACAGCACCAGCCCGAGGGCGGGGGAGCGCTGCGGCCAGTCGGCGCCGGCCAACGCGTGCGGCAGGACGGTCGCGACCAGCAGCAGGCAGCCCGCGAGCACGGCGGCCGCGGCAACCACCGGTCAGCCCTCGTCGAGCGCCTGGCTCGGCTTCTCCTCGAGGGCCGCTCGCAGCGTCGCTGCTTCCTCGGTCGTCATCGAACGGGCGAAGTGCTGCAGCGCCGCGGCCCGATCTCCTGCCTGTCCCAGCGCCTGCTGCATGAGCACCGTCACGTGGTCCTCACGAGAGGCCACGGGCGAGTAGGTGTGCGCCTTGGCGGAGCTGTCCCGACGTACCAGGTCCTTCTTCTCCAGCCGGGTGAGCACGGTGAGCACCGTGGTGTACGCGAGCTCCGGGCGTGCGAGCGCCGCGGCGACCTCGCGCCCGGTGAGAGCGGTGGGCGCGGTCCACAGCGTTTGCATCACCGCGCGCTCCAAGTCGCCGAGTCGGGTCACACCGCGCATACTACGCGTGGTAGAACTTCTACACGACGTAGAAGGAGGGCAGCCGTGCCTGACGTCCTCGGCACCGCGATCCCGCCTGGCGCCCAGGCCTGGCGGTGGGAATGGCAGGAGTCTGCGCCCTGCCGCGGACACGAAGAGCTGTTCTTCCACCCGCCGGGGGAGCGCGAGCCGTCCCGCAGCCAGCGGGACGCCGCGGCGCGCGCGATGTGCCTTCGCTGTCCCGTGCGCCGGGAGTGCGCGGCGCACGCGTTGCTCATGCGAGAGCCGTACGGCGTCTGGGGCGGCCTGACCGAGGACGACCGCTCGACCGAGCTCTACGGGCCGAGGCCCGCCAGGAGGCGGTAGCCCCGGCAGGACAAGCGACGCTCGTGGCGAATCAGAAGCGATGCGCCGAGCACTCGCCCTCACTGCTGCGGCCGTCCTGACGCTCGCGGCCGGCAGGGGTGCCGCGAGCCCCGTGGTAGCGGTCGTCCCCGCCGTACCCGGGACGGCACAGCTGTCGGTCAACGTGCGGCACATCGGCACCATCCCGATCGAGGGCATCGGGGTCTCGTTGCGACTGATCCGGATGGGTGACCAGATCAGGGCCTTCGTCAGCGGCGCCGCCGGCCTGTCGATCTACGACGCCACCAACCCGTGGCAGCCGAGACTGCTCGGCCACCTGCCCATGTACAACTGGGAGAACGAAGCGATCGCCGTGTCGCCCGACGGCAAGACGGCCTACCTCACGGAGTTCGACGGCGAGCTGTACCTGCACGTTGTCGACGTGAGCAACCCGCTCGCGCCCCGGATCGTCGGCTCCCTCGTCCCGGGCGGTGCGCACACCGTCGAGTGCGCGGACACCGCATGCCGCTACCTGTTCGGTTCCGAGGGCCAGACCTACGACGTGCGCGACCACGCCCACCCTGTCGAGCTCCCGCGCGAGCAGGGCTGGGGGCACCTCGTCGACGCGGGGCCAGGCCACAACCTGCACCGCGACGCCCAGGGCGTCTGGGTCGCCGACACCTCCCCGCTCACGGTCTTCGCGCTGCAGCCAGACCCGCTGCACCTCAAGGTCCTCACGCGCGGGACCGTCACCCTGAACACGCAGTACCAGCACAACAACATCCGGCCGCGTGCCGGGCAGTGGCGACCTCGCAAGGCCGGCGATCCCGGCAAGGCGCCGTTGCGTGACGGCGAGCTGCTGCTCGGGGAGGGCGAGACCAACTTCGAGCCGCACTGCAACGGGACGAGCGGCGCCTTCTCGACCTGGAGCATGGCGAACTTCGATCGCGGTGCGCAGCTGCAGCAGCTGCACACGCTGCGGCCGGTGCGCAACGGCGTCGGGGGAGGGGATCCCGCAGTCAATGCCCTCGGGTGCTCAGGACACTGGTTCAGCCAGAAGGATGCGAGCAACGGTGCGATCCTGGTGGCGGCGGCCTGGTACGAGCACGGCACCCGCTTCCTCGAGGTCGACCCCCGCACGGGCCGCATCTCGCAGGTGGGCTACTTCCAGCCGAACCGCGGTTCCACCTCGTCCGCGTACTGGGTGCCTGGCACCGACGTCGTCTGGTCGGTCGACTACCACTCCGGGATCGACATCCTGGAGTTCGACCAGTCGCCGGAGAAGGTGCCGAGCGTGGACGAGGTCGAACTGAGCTGGCTGGCCCGCCTCGACACCGATCCGTTCTCGGAAGCGGTGCGCCGCTTGTGCATCGCGGGCGCAGGCGCCACGCGGCAGCAACATGCGCGGCTGCACGACCTGCGTCCCTAGGCTTGTGTCGTGAGCATTCCCCGTCTGCGCCCCGTCCTCGGCACCATGGGTGCCTACAAGCCAGGGCGACGCCCTGCGGCCGGCCAGGTGATGAGCCGGCTGGCCAGCAACGAGATGCCCTACCCACTGCTTCCCTCGGTCGCTGCGGCCGTCGCGGCAGCGCTCGCTGAGAGCAACCGCTACCCGGACCCGTCGGTGACCGTGCTGACCGAGCGGCTCGCGGCCAAGCACGGCGTCGAACCGGGACGCGTCGCGGTCGGGTGCGGCAGTGTTCAGCTCGTCCAGGAGCTCGTCGAGATCAGCTGTGACGCAGGCGATGAGGTCGTCTTCGGGTGGCGGTCCTTCGAGGCCTACCCGACCCTCACCGCGATCGCCGGCGCCACCGCCGTCCCCGTGCCTCTGAAGGACTCCCATCTGGACCTCGCGGCGATGGCAGCGGCGGTGACCGAGCGGACCCGGCTGGTCATCTTGTGCAGCCCGAACAACCCGACCGGTCCGGCGCTCGCGCAGGCCGAGGTCGTCGACTTCCTCGCACGCGTTCCGTCGGAGGTGCTCGTCGTCGTCGACGAGGCGTACGCCGAGTTCGTCGACGACCCGGCCGCGGTGAACGCCTTCACACTGCTCGACCACCACCCGAACCTGGTCGTGGTCCGCACCTTCTCCAAGGCGTACGGGCTCGCCG
>JBHEMB010000116.1:0-3231 GCA_046262855.1 Mycobacteriales bacterium
TTCTCATCGTGACACCCACCGAGTTGTAGTCCAAGAGGCCGAAGTCGCCGCCGGACAGGTGATTCCCGGTGAAGGTGGACCCCTCACCGCCCTCGACGGCCGCCGCGGCGGACTGGATCTGCGAGATGAAGTCGGGGCCGCACTCGTCGAGCGTGCACGCCGCTCCGGAGACCCTGTTGCCGGTGACCTGTCCGACGGCGTTCAGGCGCACCCAGATCCCGACCTGGGCCGCGGGTGCGACCGGGGCCCCGCCGAGAACCGTGCTGTTGGTCACGGTCACGCGGGACGGCGGTCTTCCGTACGGGCCGACGACGATGATGCCCCCGACCTGGTACGTGTCGACCACGACGTGGCTGACTCGGCCGCTCGCAGTGGTGCCGCCCGGGACGCCGTGGATGGCGTAGCTCGGCGAGACTCCGAAGACGATGCCGTACGTGTCCGTGGCGCATCCGTCTCCGACCAGCTGGGAGACGCGGCTGTCGGACACGTCAAGGTCGGCGCCCTCAACGACGCCGATCCCCTCGACGTTGGACGTGCACGGCACCGGTCCGGACACGTTCAGGCCGGACAGGTGGACCTTCGCCTGTCGCCCGACCTGCACGATGGCGGACAACGGCTTGTTGCTGTACGTGTTCACGCCGTAGGCCGCCAACCCTGCGGGCGCCTTGATCGCCGTCGCGCCAGCGCCCGCTCCGTGCACATCCAGGTCCTTGTTGATCACGACCTGCTCGGTGAACGTGCCGGCACCGACGTTGACGGTGTCCCCCGAAGCGGCCGCGTCGACGGCGACCTGGATCGTCGCGAAATCGCGCGGAACCACGAGGACCCGGTGGGGTCGTGCCTGTGCGGGTGTGGCCGGGCCGGCGATGACGACGAATGTCCCCGTGACCGCCGAGACGGTCGCAGCCATTCCGAGCGAGCGAAGACGTGTGCGCATCATGAGCACTCCTTGACCTGGAAGATGTCGTCCGCAAGCAGGCCGTGGGCCTCCTTGTGGACTTGGATGGCGTCCTCGGCCGAGGGCGCCTCGACCAGGCAGTAGATGACGCCCTCTGGCTCAGCGACCCAGTAGCGCAGGTAGCTGACGTCGTGCTTGGCCTGCTCCCGCAGGTCGGCCAGGTGGGCCTTCGCGACGTCCTCGACGGCGACGCTCCCGTCGAGCCGATGCGTGTCCATGTACAGCGGCATCGTTCCCCCTCGTGTCTGTCCCCTTGTCAGGCACGAAGGACGTTAGGTACGCCGAAACGACGCCACATCGGTAGCGAGTACGCAGATTGCGGCGAGCGGTACCCAGGTTTGCGGAGCTACGTGGTGGCGAGCAGGGCGCGCTCCTGCGCGGCTCGGGCAGCCTCCGCCCGCGAGCCCACACCGAGTTTGCCGAGCACGTTGGAGACGTGGTGCTCGACCGTGCGCTCGGACAGGTACAGCTCCGCTGCGAGCTCCGCGTTACTCAGCCCGCGGACGAGGCCGTCGAGCACCTCGCCCTCGCGCCGTGTCAGGCCGGCCGGATGCGCCCGCGTGCTCGCTCGCGGACCAGCCGGCACGACGTCGGCACCCAGCTCGCGCAGCCGCTGCCGCATGCGCGCCTCCACTGCTGGGGCCCCCATGGCGCCGAAGCGATCGAGGGCCTCACGCACATGCTCCTCGTCGTCCGAGAAGGCCAGGGCCATGGCGGCGAGGTGGTAGGCGCCCAGCTGGTCCCACTCCTGCGCGGCGCTGCGCGGATCCCCGGCCAGCTCACGGGCCCACGGCTCGGCAGGTGACCGCCCCGCCTCCACCTCCGAGGTGTCGATCCCCAGGCGTCGCGCCCAGGCCAGCGACTCGCCGACGTCCCAGCTGTCGAGGCCCACGCTCCGGGTGAGGGCCTGCGCGACGTCCGCGGCGGCCAGGTCGGAGCGCCCCTCGACCCAGTGGGCCTCGGCGCGGCCCATGAGCACCATCCGCGTCCAGTTGTCGTCCTGGAGCGCCTCGGCGTTGCGCAAGGCCAGGTCGAGCGAGGCCCACGCCTCCTCCACGTCCCCGGTTCGCGCGGCGACGACGCCAGCGGTCGTCCACGGGTTGAGGCTGTTCACGGGAGACGGGAGCCCTGCTTCCATGAGCTCGCGGGTGAGTTCTCGCGCCTCGCGGTTGCGTCCGCGCAGCCTCAGGAACTGGCTCCAGCCGCCGCGCATGCAGTACCCGAACGTTCCCAGGTCCTGGCTGTCGGCGTAGACGATGGCCTCCGCGTAGGCGGCCTCGGCCTCGTCGACGCGCCACTCCGACTGGAACGTCGCGACCAGGTTCGTGTGGGCCCGTCCTGCTTGGGCGACGTGGCCTCCCGACAGCGCCGTGGCCAGGCTCTCGCGCAGGAGCGGGATGCTGTCCTCACCGAAGTACCCGCGCAGGCAGCCCTCGGTGTTCAGCGTGTCGCTGAGGACGTCGAGCAGGCTGTGCTCGCGTGCCAGGTCCTGGGCCTTCTTCGAGGACAGCAGCGCCTCCTCGAGCCGGCCCAGCCCCCAGAGCATCGAGCTCTCGGAGTTCCAGGCGCGCGCCAGCTCCGGACCCGGCGGCAGGGCCTCGAGCAGCGCCACTGACTCGCGGGACACCCGCTCCTGGTCGGCGCCGCGGCACAGCCGCCAGTACGGGGTGGCGAGCCGGGTCAGGACGTTTCCCGTGCGCACGTCGTCGCCCAGCTCGCGCCAGATCGCCAGTGCCTGCTCGAACGCCGCGGCGGCCGGCTCGAACGTGTCGAGCAGGCCGTACTCACTGCCCAACGCCTCGCACACCTCGGCGCGCTCCCGCGGCGCCAGCTGCTCGCCGTACCGGAGCACGCGCGCGTACTGCGCAGCCGCCTCGCGGTGCGAGCCAACAGCCGACGCAGCCTTCGCCGCGTTCATGCCGTGCTCGATCACCGCGGGCCCGTCGTGCGCCTCGTCCGCGTGGTGCGCCAGTCGCGCGTCGTCCCGCACCCCGCGGGCCCGGAGGGTGCGCAGCACCGAGCGCTGCAGTTCGACCCGCTTGCCTGGCGGTACGGCGGCGGCGACCGCGAGCCGCGCCAGGTCGTGCCGGAAGACTGCGCTCGACGGCTGCGCCACGAGCAGGCCCGCGTCCACGCAGGCGTCGAGCGCCGATGCTTCGACGCCCTCGACGGCGGACAGCACCCGCGGCTCTGGACGCGAGCCCAGCAGCGCTGCGACGTCAAGCGCGCGTCGAGCGGCCGCGTCGAGCCGGTCGGCTCGGGCGAGCACTGCG
>JBHEMB010000117.1:0-11856 GCA_046262855.1 Mycobacteriales bacterium
GGGGTAGGAGGAGGTCGGTGGGCAGGAGGCGAGGTCGACGCACGGTCGCACCCTGCTGATGACGTCCTTCAGCAGCCAGGAGAGGGCTTCGGCACCGAGCACCGTCACGAGGGCGTAGGCGGCGAGCTTCCGCCGTACCAGCAGGGCGAGGACCAGCACCGCCAGCTCGAGCAGCAGCGGGGCACCGAGCTGGGTCAGCACGAAGGCGACGTCCCGCGCCGGCCCGTCCCTGAGCGCCAGCGCGGTCGCGATGTGCCGATCGAGATCCTGGAGCGGTGGCCACTTGTCTCTGACCAGGACGGTCAGGGGCAGCAGCAGCCCCAGAACGACCAGGACGGACGCGACCAGCGCGCCATGCTCGCGACGGGTCACGGCCGGTAGACGACCAGCGGTTCCCGGGCCACCTGCACCCGCAGCGTCGACGGGCCGGTGGACACCTCGCCGTCCCTGGCGATGCGCAGCCTGCTGTCGGGCGATGACACCTCCAGCTCCCCGACCACGCGCTGCTCGTAGACCCGGCTCCGCCCGAGCCTGCCCGTGAGCAGCGCCAGAGCCATCCGGGTACGCGACCAGGGCATCGTCGCGTCGACCAGCCGCACGTCGATGCAGCCGTCGTCCAGCCGCTCCCGCCAGCTGGGGGCGAAGCCGCTGGGGTGGTAGTGGCCGTTCCCCGCGAACAGCGTCCAGAGCGTGCGCGGCTCGCCGTCGACGGTAACCTCCACCGGCTCCGCGGTGCGCAGGACGCGAGCGGTCGCCACCGCCATCGCCGGCCACTTGCCGAGCCGGCGCTCGTGCTTCTCCCGCTCCCGCACGAGATCGGGGTAGACGCCGAGCGCGAAGGTGTTGAGGAACCAGAGCCCGTCTGGAGCCGCGCTTCCCACCGAGACCCGCACGGCGGAGCCGTTGCGCACCGCTTCCGCGAGCTCCTGCACGGAGTCCACGCCCAGCTCACCGGCGAAGTGGTTGAGGGTGCCTCCCGGTACGACGGCAAGCGGCAGGGAGTGCTCCAGGGCAATGCCGGCCGCGCAGCTGACGCTGCCATCGCCCCCCATGATGCCGAGCGCCGTGGCGCGCCCGGCCGCCGACCGCAAGGCAGCCTCGAGGTCACCCTCCACCCTGACCAGCTCCGCGTGCGGCAGCAGCTCAGCCAGCGTCTTCTCCACCTCGTCGATCTCGTCGGCGGAGCCGGCAGCCGGGTTGGCGACGAGAACCAGCCCCTGGCCGTCCGGCAGGGCCGGTGCCCCGACGGCGGCGCGGCCGGCGGCGGCGTGTTCCGGCCGTCGCGGCCAGCTGCGCTGAACGGCGAGCGCGGAAGCCGTGCCGATCAGGATGCCGGCGGCCACGTCGCCGGGGAAGTGCACCCCCGTGTGCACGCGCCCCCACGCGACGCCGGCCGCGAGGACGCCGACGGGAGCGGCGAGCAACGGCTCTTCCAGCGCGACACCGACGGTGAAGGCGGCCGCGGAGGCGCTGTGCCCGCTGGGGAAGCTGCTCGTGCGAGGTTGCACCCTCAGCTGCCGGAGCACGGGAACGTCGTCGAGACCCGGCCGGTTGCGGCGCGTCGCGAGCTTGACGGGCCCGTTCGCCACGGCGCTGGCGACACCGAGCGAGAGCAGCCCGCGCACGGCCGCCCGGCGCCGGCCGCTGAGGGCGAGCACACCGGCCACACCGAGCCACAGGCCGCCGCGGTTGGCGCTGGTCGTGAGCGGCGGCAGCACGCGGTCGAGCAGCGGGCTGTGCCTGCGGTGCGCGACGCCCAAGGCCAGCCGGTCCAGGTTCTGCAGCAAGGTCAGCACTCAGGTCACCTGCCCTCGCCGACGATCATCCACGCATGCCAGCTGAGCCGGGTGCAAGCCGCCCGCGCTGGGCTCAGACGACCTGATGGAGGAAGGTGACCGGCGCGCCCTCGCCGGCCTCGCGGAAGGGCTCGAGCTCGTCGTCCCAGGCGCTGCCCAGCAGCGCGTCGATCCCGTGCGCCAGCTGTGGCCCCTGGGCCTGGGCGAGCAGCGACCGCAGCCGGTCCTCGCCCACGACGATGTCCCCGTTGGCTCCGATGATCGTGCGGAAGACCCCCAGGTCCGGCGTCACGGAGTACCGCTCCCCGTCCACGCCCGGGCTGGCGTGCTCCGTCACCTCGTACCGCAGCAGCTTCCACGCCTTCAGCGCAGCCGCCAGCCGTCCCGCCGTACCGGGTCGGCCCCGCCAGCTGGACTCGGCGCGCAGCGCACCCGGCTGGGCCGGCTGCTCGGTCCACGTCAGGGAGACCCGGGTGCCGAGCTCGCTCGCGATCGCCCACTCCACGTGCGGGCACAGCGCAGGAGGACAGGAGTGCACGTAGAGCACTCCTGTCGCGCCGTACGACAGCGTCACGTTTCCTCCCGGGTCGAGGGTCGCCTTCCCCAGCTGCCTCGCTCCGGTCACCTTGCGTGAGCAAGCCTCTCACGTCCGGTCACATCTGTCCCGCAGGTCACACCCGTGTCGCCCACGCGTCGACCCCCGCAAGCATCGCGGCCTGTACGGCGGGCGGGGCCGCCGAGGACCGGATGCTGCAGCGCGCCAGGTCCGCCAGCTCGCCGTCGGAGGCGCCCAGCGCGGCGTAGTTGGCGATCAGGTCGGCGCGGAACAGCAGCGGGTCGTCGGCGCCGATCGCCACCGGCACGCCGGCGGCGCGGAGCTCACGCCAGGGGTTGTCCTCGACGGTCTTGTGGACGTGCAGCGAGACGTTCGAGACGGGGTTGACCTCGCAGCAGATCTCCAGGTCGGCCATCAGCTCCAGCAGCAGCGGGTCCTCCACGGCCCGGACGCCGTGGCCGATGCGGGTGGCGCCGAGCCGCTCGACCGCGAGCTGGACGCTGCCGGCGCCGCGCAGCTCCCCCGCATGAGGGACCGAGATCAGGCCGGCGTCCCGCGCGAGCCGGAACGCCTTCTCGAAGTCCCGGGTGTCGCCTCGGGTCTCGTCGTTCGACAGCCCGAGGCCGATGACGCCCTCGAAGCGCCGCGCCAGGCGGGCCAGCGTCTCCGTCTCCGACGGGTGCCGGGTGCGGTTGCCGGCGAGGACCAGGCCGGTGCCGACGCCGAGGTCGTTGCGCAGCCCGTCGAGCACGATCTCGACGGTGGCGTGCAGGCCGCCGAGCCGTGGTGCGTACGTCGACGGGTCGACCTGCAGCTCCAGCCACCCGACGCCTGACCCAGCCTGGTCCTCGACGATCTCCCGGACGACGCGCTGCACCTCCGCCGGGCCGATCAGGACCGCGCGCGCTGCGTCGTACAGGCGCTGGAACTTCTGCCAGCCCCGGAGCTGGGTCGCGTCGAGGTCGACGCTGCTGGGGTCGATCAGGCCGGCCGGGAGCCTGCGGCCCTGCTCGGCGGCGAGCTCGATGAGCGTCGTCGGCCGCATCCCGCCGGTCAGGTGCAGGTGCAGGTGCGCCTTCGGAAGTGCCCGCAGGTCGCCCACAGGGCCACGATCGCACGGACTCCACAGGGATCGTGTCGCACGACGTCCCTAGGGTGGCGCGTGGGAGAATGAACCACCCACTCAGCAAGGAGACGTGTGACCAGCGCAGCCGCCTCATCGGGCCCCTCCGGGGGCTCGTACAGCGCCAAGGACCTCCAGCACCTCGAGGGCCTGGAGGCGGTCCGCAAGCGCCCCGGCATGTACATCGGGAGCACCGACTCCAAGGGCCTCACGCACCTGGCCTTCGAGATCATCGACAACGCGGTGGACGAGGCGCTCGCGGGGTACTGCAACCGGGTCGAGGTCGTGCTGCAAGAGGACGGCTCGCTCGAGGTCCATGACGACGGCCGCGGCATCCCCGTCGACGTCAACACCAAGACCGGCCTCACCGGCGTCGAGCTGGTGCTGACCAAGCTGCACGCGGGCGGCAAGTTCGGCGGCGAGGGGTACAAGACCTCGGGCGGTCTGCACGGCGTCGGCGCCTCTGTGGTCAACGCGCTGTCCGCGCGGATGGACGTGACGGTCCGGCGCGGCGGCCGGGTCCACCAGATGAGCTTCCAGCGGGGGGTCCCCGGCGTCTTCGACGGCGACGGACCCGGCGGGAAGTTCACCCCGCGGGCGGGCATCAGCGTCGCGGGCAAGGCACCGGCCAAGCAGACGGGTACGTCGATCCGCTGGTGGGCCGACCTGCCGCTGTTCTCCAAGGGCTCGGCCGCGGACGTCACGGCGATCCGCGACCGGCTGCGGCAGACCGCGTTCCTCGTCCCGGGGCTCTCGCTGACGGTCCGCGGAGCCGGGCACGAGGAGGAGACGTTCCGGTACGACGGTGGCACCAAGGACTTCGTCGACCACCTCGCCCAGGACGGGCCGGTCTGCGACACCTTCCAGATCTTGGGCTCCGGCAACTACAAGGAGACGGTCCCGGTCCTCGATGCCAAGGGCCACATGACGACGCAGACCGTGGAGCGGCACTGCGAGGTCGACATCGCGCTGCGCTGGGGCACCGGCTACGACACCATCGTCCAGAGCTTCTGCAACGTGGTCCGCACCGGACATGGCGGGTCGCACCAGAAGGGCTTCGACCGGGCCATGACCAAGGCGCTCAACGAGGCGCTGCGGGCCTCGAAGGTGCTGAAGGTCAAGGACGACGACGTCGTGACGGACGACGTGATGGAGGGCCTCACCGCCGTCATCACCGTCAAGGTCCCCGAGCCGCAGTACCTCGGCCAGACCAAGGACGAGCTCGGCACCCCCGGCGTCTCGCGGATCGTCGCCGACGTCGTCGCCAAGGGCATCAAGACCGAGCTGCTCGACAACCGCAAGCGCAAGGCCCAGGCGCGCGTGATCCTCGACAAGGTCCGTGCCGCGGCGCAGACCCGGCAGGCCGCCAAGGCGTCGAAGGACGCTGCCCGTCGCAAGACCGCCCTCGAGTCCTCGACACTGCCGGCCAAGCTCGCCGACTGCCGCTCGACGGACGTGTCGAAGACGGAGCTGTGGCTGGTCGAGGGAGACTCCGCCCTCGGCACCGGCAAGCTCGCGCGCAACAGCGAGTTCCAGGCGCTGCTTCCCCTGCGCGGGAAGATCCTCAACGTCCAGAAGGCCGGCGTCGGCGAGATGCTCGCCAACGCCGAGTGCGCCTCGATCATCCAGGTCGTCGGCGCGGGCACCGGGCGCACGTTCGACCTCGAGCAGATGCGCTATCACAAGATCGTGCTCATGGCCGATGCCGACGTCGACGGGGCGCACATCAGGTGCCTGCTCATCACCTTGTTCGCTCGCTACATGCGGCCCGTCATCGAAGCCGGCCGGCTGTACGCCGCGATGCCGCCGCTGCACCGGATCGAGATCTCCGGCGGCGGCGAGCCGATCTACACCTACACAGAGAAGCAGCTGCACCAGACCGTGAAGAAGCTGGAGAACGCTGGGAAGAAGGTGAAGCAGCCGATCCAGCGGTACAAGGGCCTCGGCGAGATGGACCCCGACCAGCTGGCCGAGACGACCATGCATCCCGCCGGCCGCACGCTGCGCCGGATCAAGCTCGACGACATCGAGCTGGCCGAGCACTCGCTCGAGCTGCTCATGGGCAACGAGGTCGCGCCCCGCCGCGAGTTCATCATCAACAGCGCCGGTCGGGTCGACCGCGCCGCTATTGACGCATAAGGACTGTCGCCACCATGCCTCCCAGGAAGCGGTCGAGCCGCACCGACATCCCGCCCTTCGAGGGCGAGGGCACGATCATCGACACGAGCATCGTCGACGAAATCGAGTCCTCGTACCTGGAGTACTCCTACTCCGTCATCTACAGCCGCGCCCTGCCCGACGCCCGGGACGGCCTCAAGCCGGTGCACCGCCGGATCCTCTACTCGATGTACGACGCGGGGCTGCGCCCCGATCGCGGCCACGTGAAGTCAGCACGCGTCACGGGCGACGTGATGGGGCGCTTCCACCCGCACGGCGACCAGGCGATCTACGACGCGCTCGTGCGGCTGGCGCAACCGTTCTCGATGCGCGTCCCCCTGGTCGACGGCCACGGCAACTTCGGATCTCCCGACGACCCACCCGCTGCCCAGCGCTACACGGAGTGCCGGCTGTCACCGGCGGCGATGGCTCTCGTGACGGGTCTCGACGAGGAGACCGTCGACTTCGAGCCGAACTACGACGGGTCCGAGCAGCAGCCGTCGGTGCTGCCCGCCGCTTTCCCGAACCTGCTCGTCAACGGCACGGCCGGCATCGCCGTCGGTATGGCGACGAACATGATCCCGCACAACCTCATCGAGGTGGTCGACGCTGCGCGCCACCTGCTCGAGAACCCGGACGCCGACCTCGACGAGCTGATGCGGCACGTGCCCGGACCGGACCTCCCGACTGGCGGGCAGCTGCTGGGCATGGACGAGGTGCGCCAGGCCTACGAGACCGGTCGCGGCGTCGTCCGGATGCGCGCCACCGCCGAGGTCGGTCCGCTCCCTCGCGGCAAGTCGGCGATCACCGTGACCGAGCTGCCCTACGGCGTCGGCGCCGAGCGCGTCATCGCCAAGGTCAAGGAGCTCGTCAACGGCAAGAAGCTCCAGGGCATCTCCGACGTCAAGGACCTGACCGATCGCTCACTGGGCACGCACCTGGTCTTCGAGATCAAGGCCGGCTTCAACCCGCAGGCGGTCCTGGCCGAGCTGTACCGGCTGACGCCGCTCGAGGAGTCCTTCGGCATCAACAACCTGGCCCTGGTCGACGGCCAGCCGGCGACGCTCGGCCTGAAGCAGCTGCTGCAGGTGTTCCTCGACCACCGGGCCGACGTCGTCACCCGACGGAGTCGCTATCGGCTGCGCAAGGCCGAGGAGCGCGCGCACCTCGTCGAAGGGCTGCTGCTCGCGCTCGCGAACATCGACGAGGTCGTCCGGATCATCCGCTCCTCCCCCGACGTCGCCACGGCCCGTACGTCGCTGATCGACCGGTTCGGGTTCTCCGAGGTGCAGGCCGGCTACGTGCTGGACATGCAGCTGCGTCGGCTCGTCGCGCTCGAGGTCGAGAAGCTCGAGGCCGAGCTCGCCGAGCTGCGCGTCACCATCGCCGCGCTGCTGGAGATCCTCAACGACCCCGAGGTCCTTCGCCGGGTCATCGGCGACGAGCTGACCGAGGTGGCGGAGGAGCACGGCAGCCCCCGCCGTACCGTCCTCGTCGGCGGTGACCTGAAGGCGCTGGTGACCCGCAAGGCCTCCGACGTCGAGGTCGCTGACGCGCCCTGCGACGTGCTGATGTCGACGACGGGACTGCTGGCTCGTACGCCGATCCACGAGGGCGAGCAGCAGCTCGGCGGCCGCCGGCACCGGCACGACGCGATCGTCGCGACCGCGCGGACGACCACCCGCGGGGTGGTGGGCGTGCTCACGAGCGCCGGCAAGTTCGTGAAGGTCGACGTGCTCAACATCCCCGAGGTGCCCGCCGTGACGACCGGCGCCATCTCCCTGCGCGGCGGCGCGCAGGCCAGCGAGTTCCTGCCGCTGGAACGCAACGAGAAGGTCGTCGGCATCGCCACGATCCGCGAGGACGGGCCGGGGCTGGCGCTAGCCACCAGGCAGGGCGTCGTCAAGCGCGTCGCGCCCGAGCCGTGGCCGGTGCGGTCGGACACCGTCGACGTCATCTCGCTGAAGGCGGGTGACGAGGTCATCGCCGCCGTCGAGCTGCAGAGCGGCGAGGAGGAGCTGGTGTTCTTCGCCTCGAGCGGTGACCTGCTGCGCTTCCCCGCCGAGACGGTGCGTCCGCAGGGCCGCTCGGCCGGTGGCATGGCCGGCATGAAGCTCGACGCCGGCGCGTTCCTGGTCGGCTTCAACGCAGTAGCCCTCGGTGGTGGCGAGACGCTGTTCGAGGAGCCGCTGGTCGTCACCGCGGGTGGCCTGCCGCCGGAGGGCCGCAGCAAGGGTGTCGGGGTCGCCTCCTCGGTGAAGGTGACGCCGCTGAGCGAGTACCCGCGGAAGGGCCGTGCCACCGGGGGTGTCCGCTGCCAGCGGCTGCTCTCGGGCGAGGCCCTGCTGGTCCTGGGCTGGGCCGGCTCGAACCCGTGGGCGGCCGCGGCGAACGCCGACCCGATCGAGCTGCCGCCTGCCAACGGCAAGCGCGACGGCTCCGGCTCTCCCGTCGACAAGCCGATCGCGGCTGTGGGGCAGCCGCACAGCTGATGGCCTTGCCCGTGCTCGACGCCGGGGAGCAACGCGTCCTCGGCTGCCTGCTGGAGAAGCAGGTCACGGTGCCGGCGTCGTACCCGCTGACGCTCAACGCGCTGCGCACCGCCTGCAACCAGAGCAGCAGCCGCGAGCCCGTCGTCGACTGGGACGAGCCGAGCGTCGAAGCGATCGCGCGCCGGCTGCGGCAGCGCGAGCTCGTCCGGGTGGTGTGGGCCGACACGGGTCGGCGCGTGCTCAAGTACCACCAGCTGCTCTCCGACGCGCTGGAGCTCGGGCCTGACGAACGGGCGCTCACCACGGTGCTGCTGCTCCGCGGCCCGCAGGCTGCGGGCGAGCTGCGGGTGCGGACCGAGCGGCTGCACAGCTTCGCGGACCGCTCTGCTGTCGAAGCCTGCCTCGCCGGCCTGGCCGCACGGGTCGAGCCGCTGGTGGCGGAGCTCCCTCGTCGCCCGGGCGAGCGCGACCCGCGCTGGGTGCACCTGCTCGGCGACGCCCCGACGGAAGCCCCCGCGGCCACGATCGACATCGACGTGCAGCACCGCGACGCCGAGGTCATCACGACGTACGACGCTGTGGCGCGGGACTACGCCGCCGCGCTCGCCCAGGAGCTGGAGGGGCTGCCGTTCGAGCGCTGGCTGCTGGCCGAGGTGGCCCGCCAGGCCGACGGTCCGGTGATCGAGGTCGGCTGCGGGCCGGGTCACGTGACGGCGTACCTCACTGCCCAAGGAGCCGACGCCCACGGGCTCGACCTGAGTCCCGCAATGGTGGCCGAGGCGCGCCAGCGGTTTCCCGAGGGCAGCTATCAGGTCGGCGACCTACGGCAGCTCATGCGTCCGACGGACGCACCGGGCTGGGCAGCGGTGCTGGCCTGGTACAGCCTGATCCACCTGGCACCCGCGGAGCTGCCGGACGCCGTGGCGGCACTGGTCCGGCCGCTCGCGCCGAGCGGTCAGCTCGTTCTTGCCACGCAGACGGGCGGCGGGACCAGGCGCGTGACCGAGTGGTTCGGCCACGACGTCGGGCTCACGTTCGTGCGGCCCGACCGGGAAACCGTCCTCGACGCCGTACGAGCCGCGGGTCTGACCGACCTCGTGTGGTACCACCGCGGCCCGCTGGCGAGCCGCGAGGAGACGACGGAGCGCCTCTACGTCCTCGCCCGTCGACCTGCCTGACTCACATCGTGGAGCCGGTGGGCGGGCCTTCCTGCTCGCCCAGGACGGGCTGGAACCGGGCGAGGTAGCGGTCGAAGCGCGACTGCCAGTCCTCGCCGGAGACGCCGTCGACGAGGCGGTCGAGGCAGACCTCCCAGCCGGCGGCGTTGCGGGCGACCTTGGTCGCGCCGAGCTCCTCGGTCAGCACGAAGGCGGTGCCACCCTCGGCCGCGGTCAGCTCGAAGCCGATGGTGTCCTCACCCCACGTGAACGACAGCCGGTGCGGCGGGTCCCAGACCAGCACCCGCCCGGGCAGCGGGTCGAAGGGCTGGTCGTCGAAGTGGTGGGTGAGGGTGGCGCCCTCCTCCCAGCGGTCGATCTCGATCCGGGTGGGGAACCAGGCCTTCATCTCGGTCTCGTCGGTCACGGCCCGCCAGACCTCCTCGACCGGTCGCGGCAGGAACCGCTCGAACCGCAGCACCGGCTTGTCGCCGGTCGAGATCAGGGTTGCTTCACGCATCACGCTCTCCTCACAGGGGTTCGTTCAAGTGCGCCTCGAGACGGTCGAGGCTGCCGCGCCACATCTGGCGGTACGGCTCGAGCCAGGCGTCCAGCTCGGCCAGCGGGTCCGGTCGGACTCGGTAGAGCCGGCGCTGGCCCTCGGGCCGGACGTCGACCAGGCCGGCGTCTCGCAGCACCCGCAGGTGCTTCGAGACCAGCGGCTGGCTGCTGCCGAGCAGCTCGACGAGCGCCCCGACCGGCTGCTCGCCGTCCCGCAGGGCATCGAGGATCTGCCGGCGATGGGGCTCGGCGAGGACCTCGAGGACTGCGGGCACCTCGATAGCATGCTTCAACAGTTATATGCGTGTCAAGGCATGCTTCGGATCGGCCGTCGCGCAGGCGGAAGCCCTTGCGAGCGGGCCATCCCGTGCGGAGTCCCTTGAAGGACACGCGGGACCGCCCTCCCTTGGAAGAGGTTGCGCACGCGCTGATGGTTCCCAAGCGCCGCCGCCTAGGCTCCAGCCGGTGACGAGGACGCCAGCGCGCACGCAAGCAGAGCGGCGCGCGACGACGCAGGCCAAGATCCTCGACGCGACTGTGGAGGCCCTCGTCCACGAGGGGTACGCCGGGGCCTCGACGACCGAGATCTGCAAGCGCGCGGGGGTGTCCCAGGGGGCGCTGTTCCGGTACTGGCCGACCAAGGGCGAGCTGCTCGCCGATGCGGCGAAGCACCTGCTCGGACGCGTCACCGCGGCCTACGAGCAGGCCTTCGCCGGCCGCGGCGGCGTGGGTGCTCGCGAGGCGCTCGAGGGGCTGTGGGAGACCTACCGGCTGCCGGACCTGCAGGCGGCCGTGGAGCTCTACGTCGCCGCCCGCACCGACCCGGATCTCGCGGCCGCGCTGGCCCGGATCGAGCCCGAGCACCGGCGCAACCTGCACCGGATCGCCACCGAGGTCCTCGACCCGGGGCTGGTCGCCCTGCCCGGCTTCAGCGACTTCGTCGAGCTCGCGCTCGCCGCCGTACAAGGCGCCGCGATGAGCGCCGCCGTGGTCGACACCTCGCACGACGTCGTCCTGGGCGCCCTCGAGCAGGTCGTGAACCTCCTCGATCCCAGATAGTGACAGCTTGCTTTTTATGTGTCATCGTTGCGGCATGGCAGATGCGATCCTGCTCTTCGCGATCCCGGGGTTCCTGGGGCTGATGCTGCTCGAGCTGGCGGTCACCCGAGCCGGCAGCAAGCAGGAGAGGCGGCTGCTCGGGTACGACCGCCTCGACGCGCGCACCTCGCTCGCGATGGGGGTCGGCTCGCTGGTCGTCAACGGGGTGTGGCGGCTGGCGGAGGTCGCGATCCTCGGCGCCGCGGCGGCGCTGGTCC
Source organism: Mycobacteriales bacterium (assembly GCA_046262855.1). Lineage (GTDB taxonomy): Bacteria > Actinomycetota > Actinomycetes > Mycobacteriales > SCTD01 > RYN-111. The sequence goes on from JBHEMB010000117.1 coordinate 11,159, forward strand.
CCTGGTCGCTCGGTCACGGCTGGGTCGCCTGGGCAGTCGGCATGATCGGCATCGACTTCTTCTACTACTGGGACCACCGCGCCGGGCACGAGATCCGGATGCTGTGGGCCTCGCACGTCGTGCACCACAGCTCGCAGCGCTACAACCTCTCGACCGCGCTGCGGCAGACCTGGACCGGCGAGTACACGGTGCTCTTCTTCATCCCCGTCGCCCTGCTGGGCGTGCCGGTCGAGATCGTGCTGGCCTGCTGGTCGGTCAACCTGCTGTACCAGTTCTGGATCCACACCGAGGCGATCGGCAAGCTCTGGGGCTGGTTCGAGTACGTCTTCAACACGCCCTCGCACCACCGCGTCCACCATGGCTCGCAGTCGCAGTACCTCGACCGCAACTACGCCGGCATCCTCATCATCTGGGACCGGTTGTTCCGGACCTTCGAGCCGGAGGGCGAGCGGGTGGTCTACGGCCTCACGAAGAACCTGCGCACCTACAACCCGCTGAAGGTCGCCGCCCACGAGTACGTCGCGATCTGGCGGGATCTCCGTACGGCGGACTGCTGGCGCTCCCGGTTCGGCTACGTCCTCCGCGGCCCCGGCTGGGCGCCCTCGCAGCCCCCCGTCCGCGAGCTCGCCGCCGCCTGACCCCGCGCCATGGGGGCCGGGGTTAGGGGAGGCCGAGGACGTAGGCGGCCTGGCCCAGGT
>JBHEMB010000118.1:0-3820 GCA_046262855.1 Mycobacteriales bacterium
CGATCCAGGGGCGAGTGCAGCGCTGGTTCCGTCCCGGAAGCCAAGCTCGACCCGCGAAGCCCGGGGCGCGTCGGAGACGAGGACGTGAGGCGTCGGCGCGACCGGCTCCACCGACTGGGCGAGGCGCGACGGCGGCGCGAACACAGGGATCGCCGTCACCGCAGCCCCGAGCGCGTGCTTGCCGGCCTTCCGGCGACGGAAGGGCCACACGATCAGACCGACGCAGCTTCAGCCGGCTGGTCGATGGAGTCGACGACCGCGTAGAGCAGGGCGAGCAGCACGGCCTTGACCGACTCGCGGTCGGTGGCGTCGCACGGGACGACGGCAACGTCCTCCTCGAGGCCCAGCACCGAACGGACGTTCTCCTCGTCCGCGGGCGAGACGCCGGCAGAGCGGTTGAGCGCCACCACGTAGGGGACCCGCGCCATCTTCCGGAAGGCCGCCAGGATGCCGACGGCCTCCTCGAGGGAGTCCTCCCGGGAGCTGTCGACGAGCAGGATGTACCCGAGCATGCCCTCGCCCAGGATCTCCCACATGAAGTCGAAGCGGTCCTGACCCGGGGTGCCGAACAGGTACAGCACGAGGTCGCGGTCGATGGTGATGCGGCCGAAGTCCATCGCGACGGTCGTCTCGGCCTTGCGCGACCGTGTCGAGTCGGTGATGTCCTTCTCGGTGGACAGGACAGTGATCTCGCTGATCGTGCGGATCAGCGTGGTCTTGCCAGCGGAGAACGGTCCCGTGACGACGATCTTCACCGCCGTGCCGCCGTGCTTGCGACGACCTGGGCTACGGGTGCTCATGACTACAACCCCCTCACACCGGCGATGAGCCTGAGAAGCAAGCTCTTGTTCACGGACGGGTCACGATCGATCAGGCCGGAGTGCGCGGCTGCGGGGGCCGGCGCGGTCTCGGGCTTGAGCGCATGGGCGCCTTCGACGGCGCCGACGGAGGTGGAAGCGGTGACCGCGACGGGCGCCGGGGTGCTCGGCGGGGTGGCCAGGCGCGCGAACGCCGGGACGGGCTCCTCCGCGTAGGCCGGCTGGCGCTCGGGGGTGAACGGCTCGGGGCGCTCGGGGATGACCGGCTTGCGCTCCTCGGCAACCACGGGCTCTGGGGCCGGTCGTGACTCGGGACGCGGCGCAGGTGCGGCCGGGCGCTCAACGATCCCCTGCGGGGCCTCGAGCCCTTCCAGGGCGGCCAGCAGCCGCTGGCGCTGGACCATCGGGTCCACACCGTCCACTCGCTCGGCGACGTGCACGAGGCCTCGATCAGCGAGATCGGCCAGCGACGAGACCACGACGTACTCCCCTGTGCCGGACAGCGTCACGAGGTCGCGCACGGTGCGGGTGCCGTCGACGAGAGACAACAGCGCCCACTCGTCCTTGGAGAGCGCAGCGTCGCCGTCGGGAGCCGCGGCCATGCTGACCGCGGCGTCGAGGGAGGGGACCCGCTCGAGGAGCGTCTGCCAGGTCTCGAGCCGCCGGCGGCCCTCGGCCACGACGGCTTCGACCTCCAGGGCGGCACCCACGTCGTCCGGGTCGAGCTCGTCCATGACGAAGGCGAACTCCCCAGCGTCCCAGCGGAGCAGCTCGAAGACCGCGTCCTGGGCCTGCTCGGTGGCGAGCCGGCGAGCGTCGCTGTCCGACACCGCGCCCTGGGCGACCAGGGTCTTGCCCAGCCCGTCTCCGGGGGTATCGAGCAGCAGCTCGACAGCGTCGGCGAGATCCTGGTCGGACACCAGGCCTGCGCCCACCATCCGCCGTCCGAGTGCCTGGCATGCCGCATCTCCGCGACCGCCGGTCACCGCGCCCTCGCGCAGGTGGACGACGCCGTGGCCGTCGTGACGACGCAGGTGCAGCGTCCCAGTCTTCTTCGTGTAGCTGAGCAGCTGGAAGATGTCTGGGAGACTGAACGCGTCGAGGGTTCCCTCGAGCCTCATGGTCTTCTCTCGTCAGTCGATCTGGCGATCAGGACCAGTTCGTGTTCTCGGGAAGCACGGTCCCGCTCGGTGCGTAGGAGCTCCAGGCCGCGGCCTCGGCAGGCTCGGCTGGCAGGGACGGTACGGCGGTCAGGACCGTCTCGGCAACAGCCGCCTCGGCGGCGACGGCGACGGGCTGCACGGGCACCTCGGGCGCGGGCTCGAAGGCCTCCGTGCTGTCCTCGGCGCGGAGCACCTCGGCGACGGTGGCGGCGGTGCGGCGGACCTCGTACAGCATCATGCCGACCTTGGCGCCCTTCGCGGCGACGGCGACCAGGACGGCCTCGTCGTCGGCGGAGACCAGGAAGACCGTGCCGGAGTCGCCCTCGATGTAGACCTGCGACAGCTCGCCTCGGCCGAGGCCCTGCGCGGCGCGCTCACCGAGCGACAGCAGCGCTGCGCTCATGGCGGCGACGCGGTCCTCGTCCATGCTCTGCGGCAGGGCGGACGCCATCGGCAGCCCGTCGAAGGACACGACCGCAGCCGCCTCGATCTCAGGGGTCTGCGACAGCAGCCCGTGGATGGCCGAGTCGAGCCGGGCGGACCGGCTTCCCGCGTGCAGGTCAGACATGTGACGCCACCTCTCGATGCCAGCGACGCGTGCCTACGCGTCTCGTTCATCCCTTCGGCGCAACAAACCGAAGCCTTGAGCGCCGACCAGACCTACAGGTCGTCGAGCAGGGGTGTCATCTCCACGGCGACAGGTCCCATGGCGTCGGCAGGGGCTACGGAAGCGCTGCCCGCATCGCCTCGAGCGGTGCCGGGCGCCCGGTCATGAGCTCCACCTGAGCAGCGGCCTGGTGCAGGAGCATCTGCGATCCCCCAACCACGGTCGCCCCGGCCTCAAGATAGGCAGCGGCCAGCGGCGTGGGCCACGGGGCGTAGACCACATCCAGCAGGGGGACGTCGTCAGACGGGTCGCTCGGGAAGTCGTCCAGCGCGGGCACCGTGCTGATCACCAGCTGCGGCCACCGGTCCTCGAGCTCGAGCGGGTGCAACTCGCCGTACCTGAGCTGCACCCCCATCGCAGCGGCAACCGGTTCCAGCGCCCGGGCCCGCGCAGGACTGCGGGCCAGCACCCGGATCTGGTGGCACCCGAGGTCGTGCAGCGCCACCACCGCGCTCGCCGCCGTGGCGCCGGCGCCGATGACGGCCGCCCGGGCGACCTCTGAGACGCCGGCTTCCCGGAGCGCGGCCACCATGCCGTGCACGTCGGTGTTGTGCCCGTGCCGCTCGCCGTCGCGAAGAACGACCGTGTTCGCTGCCCCGGTGAGCTCCACGACCCGGGACGACTCGTGCAGCAACGGCAGCACCTCCTGCTTGAGCGGCATCGTCAGGCTGAGGCCGACCCACTCGGGGCCGAGGCCGCCCACGAAGTCCGCCAGCCCTCCGGACGCGACCTCGATCCCGTCGTACTGCCAGTCGAGCCCCAGCGCGGCATAAGCGGCACGGTGCAGCGCAGGTGAGAGCGAGTGCGCGATCGGCGAGCCGAGGACGGCCGCGCGGACTGGCCCGCGCGAGTTCATGAGCGCGGCACTAGTAGACGCCGTCGCGCTTGGCCTTCGCCTTGGCTGCGAGGAACGCCTGGTAGTCGCTGGTGAACAAGCTGTGCCCGGCCTTGTCGATGGTGACGAAGTACAGCCAGTCCCCCGCCGCCGGGTGCATGGCAGCGTTAAGAGCGGCCTCACCGGGCGAGTTGATGGGGGTGGGCGGCAGCCCGGTGTGCCGGTAGGTGTTGTACGGCGAGTCGCTGCTGATGTCCTCGGTGGACAGCCTGGCCTTGCGCTCGGCCAGCACGTAGTTCAGCGTCGAGTCCAGCTGCAGCCGCATCCCCTTGGCGAG
>JBHEMB010000119.1:0-3738 GCA_046262855.1 Mycobacteriales bacterium
CCACGCCCCGCGACACCCCCCTGAGACCGTGCCCCGCGCCCCGTCGCAGCCCGCCCCGTCCGAGCCCCTGCCCGCCCCGTCCGCGCCTGCGGCGTGCCCCGTCCGGCCTCCGTCCGTGCCGCCCCGCGCGGGGCCGGGCAGGCGGATGTGACGGGCGCGGGCACCCACTGCCCGGGGGCGGATACTCTAGAGGGCGATTGACTCCGCCGCCCCCGACCACAAGGATCCGCGTCCGCCGTGTTCGAAACCCTCTCTGATCGTCTGAACCTGGCGTTCAAGAACCTCCGGAGCCGGGGCCGTCTGTCCGAGGCGGACATCGACGCCACCGCGCGCGAGATCCGCATCGCCCTGCTCGAGGCCGACGTCGCGCTGCCCGTCGTCCGGGCCTTCATCCGCCAGGTGAAGGAAAGAGCCCAGGGCGCCGAGGTCTCCCAGGCCCTCAACCCGGCCCAGCAGGTCATCAAGATCGTCAACGAGGAGCTCGTCAACATCCTGGGTGGCGAGACGCGACTCGTCCGGTACGCCAAGACGCCGCCGACGGTCATCATGCTCGCCGGCCTCCAGGGCGCCGGCAAGACGACCCTGGCCGGGAAGCTCGCCAAGTGGCTGAAGGCACAGGGGCACGCACCGCTGCTCGTCGCCTGTGACCTCCAGCGCCCGAACGCCGTCACGCAGCTGCAGGTCGTCGGGGGCCAGGCCGGCGTGGACGTCTTCGCCCCGTACCCCGGCAGCGGGGTCGGCGATCCGGTGGACGCGGCCCGACAGGGCATCGAGCATGCGAAGCGGATGCACCACGACATCGTCGTCGTCGACACGGCGGGCCGGCTGGGCATCGACGCGGAGCTGATGCAGCAGGCCGCGGACATCCGCGACGCCGTCCAGCCGGACGAGGTGCTGTTCGTCGTCGACGCCATGATCGGCCAGGACGCCGTGACCACTGCGCAGGCGTTCCAGGAGGGCGTCGGGTTCAGCGGCGTCGTCCTCACGAAGCTCGACGGCGACGCCCGCGGTGGTGCGGCCCTGAGCGTGCGGCACCTCACCGGCCAGCCGATCATGTTCGCCTCCAAGGGCGAGAAGCTCGACGACTTCGACGTCTTCCATCCCGAGCGGATGGCCTCGCGGATCCTCGGCATGGGCGACGTCCTCACCCTCATCGAGACCGCCGAGAAGCACTTCGACCAGGCCGGGGCCGAGAAGGCCGCGGCCAAGCTGCAGGCGGGTGAGGACTTCGACCTCGAGGACTTCCTGCAGCAGATGCAGCAGATCAAGAAGATGGGCTCACTCACCAGCCTGCTCGGGATGCTCCCCGGCATGGGCCAGATGAAGGACGCCCTCAACCAGGTCGACGACAAGGACCTGGACCGCATCACCGCGATCATCCGCTCGATGACGCCGCAGGAGCGCCGCGACCCCAAGGTCCTCAACGGCTCCCGACGGATCCGCATCGCCAAGGGCTCCGGCACCAGCGTCCCCGAGGTCAACAACCTCGTCGACCGCTTCGGCGAGGCCCAGAAGATGATGAAGCAGATGGCCGGCATGGGCGGGCTCCCCGGCATCCCGGGCATGGGGCGCAAGGCGAAGCGCCAGCAGTCCAAGGGCGGCGCCAAGAAAAAGGGACCCGGTCGCGCCGGCGGCGGTCCCTCGCAGGTCCGTGCCCAGGCCCCGCAGAACCCCCTCGGCCTCCCCGAGGCGCCCCCGGACCCGCTCGGCCTCTACCGCAACCGCTGACCCCTTGCGTCATACCCCGCAGGCGTGGTCGCGGGGGCACTTGCGATGACGCAAGCGGTCGGGTGGGGCGCTGCGTCATACCGCGCAGGCGCGGTCGCGGGGGCAGTTGCGATGACGTCAGGAGCTAGGAGCGGAAGCGGTGGCGCAGCGCCGGCCAGCCGAGGGCCACGGCGCCCGTGAGCACGCCGAGGACCTGGCAGCCGCTGACGAACCACATGCCCGCGCGGCCGCCGGACGACGCCACGACGTGTCCGCCGATGGCCGCACCCAGGGCGTAGGCGCCGAACTTGATCGACGCCGCCGTGGTCACGACCTGGGTCCGCATCGAGGCAGGGGAGTGCTGCTCCCGGACGGTCAGCGTGGACGACAGCACCGGCCCCTCGAACGCGCCTGCCACGACGACGAGGACCAGGGCGAGAGCCAGAGACGGTACGGCGGACAGGCCGGCGAACACGAACACCAGACCGCTGATCCCCAGCAACGCCAGACGAAGTGGTCCCGTCCGAGGGGAACGGGCAGCCATCACGAGCGAGCCCAGCAACGCACCGACGGCGAAGCCGCTGAACAGCGCTCCGCTGGCGGCCCGCCGCGCGCCCACCTCGACCGCGAGAGCAGGGAACACCACTGGGAAGGCGCCCATCCCGAGGAACGACAACGTGGTCGCGACGGTGACCGAGCGGAGCGGCGGGGTCGTGGCCAGGTGGACCAGTCCGGAGACCACGGTCCGCAGCAGTCCCTCTTGCGCGCCGGACGGTGCCGGCATGGGGACCCGGAAGACAGCGACGAGGGCCACGGTGGACAGCCCGATGCATGCCAGCGCGGCAGCCGTCGGGGACCAGACGGACAGGGCTCCGGCCAGCCCCGGACCCGCGACACCGGCGACGTTGTAGGAGGTCGACTCCGCACCGTAGGCCCGCCGCAGGAGCTCGGCGGGGACGAGCGGCGCGATCAGCCCGGTGAAGCCACCGGTGAGGACGGGCAACGTGAGCCCGGCGAGCCCCCCGAGTGCCACGACGCACCAGGACGGTCCGTGGCCCGCGACCAGCAGCACCCCGACCAGGGCACTGACCAGCAGCAGCTCGTTCGCGACGAAGGCGGTGCGACGCCGTGAGGTGCGGTCGAGCCACGCGCCGAGCAGGGGCCCGGTGACGAGCGCCGGCAGCGTCAGTGCGGCGACCAGCCCGCCGGCCAGCGACGGCGAGCCCGTGCGGTCGAGCACCAGGAGCACCAGGGCGACCCGCGCCGCCTCGTTCGCGAGCCGTGCCGTCGTACTCGCGGTGAAGAGCACCGCCAGACCCGGTGTGCGCCACAGCGGGGCTTCCGGGTGGCGCGCGAGGTCCTCGAGCGCCGTGGTCGTCACCGACGGCAGTCTTCCGTATCCGCCCAGCATCCGTTCTGGCACACTGGTGGGCGAGTTCCCGCCGGACGACGGCCCTCTACCCGTCCCCGGCGTGTCCGCAAGGAGCCGGCACGACGCGCATCCCCACGCGCGTCAGACCGCTCAACCCCAAACTGATACCTGGAGCACCACGAACGTGGCCGTCAAGATCAAGCTCATGCGCCTCGGCAAGATGCGCGCCCCGTACTACCGCATCGTCGTCGCCGACGCCCGCACCAAGCGGGACGGTCGCGTGATCGAGACGATCGGCAAGTACCACCCCAAGGAGGAGCCCTCCTTGATCGAGGTCGACGCCGAGCGCGCGGCGTACTGGCTGGGTGTCGGCGCGCAGCCGACCGACCCGGTCCAGAAGATCCTCAGCAAGACCGGCGACTGGCAGAAGTTCAAGGGCGAGGCTGCCCCGGAGCCGCTGAAGGTCGCCGCCGCGAAGGTGGACAAGAGGGTTGCCTTCGAGGCCGCTGCGAAGGAGTCCCTCGAGGGCGCCGGCGCCGCGACGACGCCGAAGAAGAAGGCCGCACCGAAGAGGGCCACTGCCGACGCTGCTCCCGCGACCGACGAAGCGCCGGCCGAGGCTGCTGCAGCCGCTCCGGCGGCTGAAGACGCGCCTGTCG
>JBHEMB010000120.1:0-2713 GCA_046262855.1 Mycobacteriales bacterium
GGGCCGGGCCGCTCGACGCGGTCCAGACGGGCCTGCTGACGCCGATCTGCAACGCCACGTCGCAGGGCATCTGCCTGAGCGTGCTGACGGCGGACTCGGCGACGACGACGTCCGGGTCGACCAACAAGTTCTCGGTCGCGAACGCGGCCGTGGGCGGTCCGACCGGCATCAACGCGGCCGCGGCGACGTCGAACGGAAACATCTCAGAGGACGCGAACTGCCAGTCCGCACACGGTGATTCCAACGTGACGGACGCGTCCGTCGGCGGGCCCACGGGCCTTCACGCCGACGCCATCGAGGCGACGAGCGACAGCAGGAAGTGCAAGGACGGCACGCAGTCGCAGGTCAACACCTCGAAGGTCGTCAACCTGCAGAACGCAGGCGTGGCGCTGCCGCCGCTGATCACGCAGATGTGCGCCAACGGAGTGCCGAACACTCCGGCGCTCATCAACGTGCTGCTGCCTGCGGTCTGCAACGCGGACCAGAGCAACAGCAGCCAGGCCGGCCCGGTCAACGGGAACCGCGAGGGCCTCACCGCCTTCGTGCTCGACGTCGGCGGCAACGCGCTGACCAAGTCCACGACCGGTCAGGCCGAGAGCCGCGCGGTCAAGAACGCGCAGTGCTCGGATGGCGTGGACAACGACGGCGACGGGAAGATCGACTTCCCGGCCGACCCCGGCTGTACCTCTCCGACGGACGACTCGGAGGCGGACAGCGGCGGCCAGCCCGAGTGCTCGGACGGAATCGACAACGACGGCGACGGGAAGGTCGACTTCCCGGCGGATCCGGGTTGTAGCTCCGCGAGGGACGACTCGGAAGCCGACAACGGCGGCAAGACGCAGTGCAACGACGGCGTCGACAACGACGGCGACGGGAAGATCGACTTCCCGGCCGACCCGGGCTGCTCGTCCGCGCGGGACGACTCCGAGAACAGCGAGGGCGGCACCAAGGGTGCCGGTGCGGGCGGTAACGCCGGTGCCGGTGCGGGCGCCGGCGGCGGTGGCACCCAGTGCTCCGACGGCATCGACAACGACGGCGACGGGAAGATCGACTTCCCGGCTGACCCGGGCTGCACCTCGAAGTCCGATAACTCCGAGGGCGGAGGCGGCGGCAACGGGCTTGCCTTCACCGGCACCAACGTGCTGCTGGCAGGCCTGCTCGGCTCGCTGCTGCTGCTGATGGGGCTCGGGCTACGGACGGTGCTGCGGGGCCGGGACGACGGTCTCGCTTCCAGCGGGCGCCGGTCGGGCCTGCAGGGGCGCTGAGGAACTCGAAGGGGAGGGGCCTCCGGGCCCCTCCCCTTCTCGCCTCGCCGTCTCGCCGTACCGCCGGCACGGGTGGCTGCAGAACCCGAGCCCGGCCATCGTCATAATCCTGCGGGCATGGACCCGTCCCGCAAGCGCAAGCTCCGGCTGGTGGTGGCCCTCAGCGCCGCCCTCGTCCTGGCCGGGGTGCTCATCTACACGAGCTTCAGCGCCTCGACGGAGGCGAGGACACCGTCACAGGTGGTGGCCTCGGCCGAGCCGGGGCGCTCGTACGAGGTCACCGGCAAGGTTGCCAACGGCTCGGTAAGGCGGGACGGCCAGCGCCTTCGGTTCGTGATCCGCGACCGCCATGGAACCGGATCGGTCCCCGTCTCGTATGTGGGCGTCGTGCCGGACCCGTTCCGGGAGGGCCGCGAGGTGATCGTCTCCGGTGAGATGAGGCACGGCACCTTCGTGGGCGAGCGCGACTCACTGGTCACCAAGTGCCCCTCGAAGTTCACCAAGGAAAAGACCGCTTCCCGCGGTAGCTGAGATGGCGGGCGTCGGCTCCGCATGTCTGTTCGCGGGCCTGCTCACCACGCTCTACGCCGCGGCCGCGTCGATCTACGGCGCCCGCACCGGCCGGCGGGAGCTGGTGGTGTCCGGACGGCGCGCGATCTACTGCCTCGCCGCCCTCATGGTCGTGGCGACGGCCGTGCTGCAGGCGGCGTTCCTGCGCTCGGACTTCTCGTACGCCATCGTGGCGGAGGGCTCCTCCACCGACACCCCGACCTTCTACAAGGTAACCGCCATGTGGGCGACCCAGGACGGCTCGCTCCTCCTGTGGGCACTGCTGCTGTCGCTGTTCTCGAGCGCGGTGCTGTTCCTGACGCGGCGGGCGCTACGCGAGATAGCGCCGTATGCCACCGCCGTGCTGGCCGTCGTGGCGGGGTTCTTCCTGCTGCTGATGGTCGGCTGGGAGAACCCGTTCGGCACGCTTCAGAGCCCGCCGCCGGAGGGGGCCGGGCTCAATCCGCTGCTGCGCCATCCCGCGATGATGATCCACCCCCCGATGCTCTACACGGGCTACGTCGGGTTCTCCGTCCCGTTTGCGTTCGCCGTCGGGGCGCTCATCACGCGGAACACCGGCGCCGACTGGATCCGGGCGACGCGGAAGTTCGCGCTCGTCGCGTGGACCTTCCTGGGCACGGGGATCCTGCTGGGAGCGCTCTGGTCCTACACCGAGCTCGGCTGGGGCGGCTACTGGGCCTGGGACCCGGTGGAGAACGCGTCGGTGATGCCTTGGCTCGTGGGCACCGCGTTCCTGCACTCCATCATGGTGCAGGAGAAGCGCGGAATGCTGAAGGTGTGGAACGTCTCGCTCATCATCGGCACGTTCGTGCTCGCCCTGCTCGGCACCTTCCTCGTGCGTTCGGGGATCCTCGACTCGATCCACGCCTTCGGCGCGT
>JBHEMB010000121.1:0-5163 GCA_046262855.1 Mycobacteriales bacterium
GCGGTTGGCCCTCGAGGTCGGCCGGATCAACGTCTGGGAGGTGGATGATGCCGGCTGGATGCACATGCAGGGAGACCGCGCGGACGAGTACGGTTCGACGCTGGAGAGCGGCCTGGCCACTCTGGGGCCACTGCACGCGCAGCAGGTCCGCGAGGCGGTGGAGGACGTGCGCCGAGACGGCGGGCCGAGGGACTACGAGGTGCAGTCCGCCCGCGATGGTCGCTGGTTCGCCGGCAGGGTGATGCGGTCTTCGGACAGCGACGTGATCGCCGTCTCGGTCGACGTGACCGCGCTGCGACAGGCCCAGGAAGAACTGCGGGAGAGCGAGGCGCTGCGTGGCCAGGCGGCCCTCGCTGCCAGCGAGCGAAGAGGTCGGCTCAACGCTCTCGTGATCGGGTCCGCGGGCGAGGGCATCGCCGCGATCGACACCGAGGGCATCTGCACGTCCATCAACCCCGCGGCGGCGGCGATGCTGGGATACGAGGTGGCCGACCTGGTCGGGCAGGACCTGCACGCGCAGGTCCATCACTCGTACCCGGACGGCTCGCCGTACCCGGCCGACGACTGCGCCATGCGCCGGACAGCGGCCTACGGGCAGCCGCAGCGCGTGCGGGACGACGTGTTCTGGCGCGCCGACGGCAGCCGGTTCCCGGTCGAGTACATCGCGTCGCCCCTCATCGAGAACGGTCAGCTTCACGGTGCGGTGGTGACCTTCACTGACATCAGCGAGCGCAGTGCCGTCGATGCCGAGCGCGAGCTCCAGGCAGCGCGGCTGCGCCACGGCATCCGCGCCGGCGAGCTGGTGCTGCACTACCAGCCCAAGATCGACCTCGTGAGCGGCGGCTGCGGCTCGGTCGAGGCGCTCGTCCGGTGGCGGCAAGGCGATCAGCTCGTCTACCCCGACGACTTCATCCCCGCCGCCGAAGCGGCCGGCGTGGTCGGTCAGCTGACGGACTGGGTCCTGGACGCCGCGGCGCAGCAGGCCGCCGAGTGGCGCGATGCGGACAGAGACCTGCGGATCGCCGTCAACCTGTCAGCGTTGTCCCTCGGCAACGACGACATCGTGCACGCCCTGGCGGACGCCGCAGCTCGGCACGGCGTCCCGCCGTCGTTGCTCGAGGTCGAGCTCACCGAGACGGCGGCCGCGGCCAACCCGGACACCGTGGTCACCATCCTCACCGAGTTCGCCCGGATCGGCGTGCGGGCGGCACTGGACGACTTCGGCACCGGCTTCTCATCGCTCAGCTACCTCAAGCACTTGCCCCTGTCGGCCCTGAAGATCGACAAGTCCTTCATCATGAACATGCCGCATGACGAGCGCGACCAAGCCATCGTCGGCTCCACCATCCACATGGCGCACAGCCTCGGGGTCCGCGTCGTCGCCGAGGGCGTCGAGAACGAGCAGGTGCTGCGGATCCTCCGCCTCGCGCAGTGCGACATCGGCCAGGGCTACCACTGGAGCAAGCCCGTCACGGCCCCCCAGTTCGAGCACTGGCTCGACACCGCCCAATGCATCGCCCCGTCGCACGGGCACACCGACGACCTGCGCACCGACGACATGCTCACCGACGGCATGATCCTGCCGCCCTGACGCTGTCCGGGCGGGCTACCGGACGGCGTCGCCCTTGCGGATGCGCGAGAACTCGCCCTCATCGCGGTGCGTGAAGACCTCGCCGCCGCCGTGTTCGCGCAGCCACTCCTTGCCGGCCCGCTCGGCCTCTTCCTGGGTGGGGTGGGTGAACAGGACCGGCCCGTTCTCCTCCCGCACGTTCCACTGGTCGCCATCGGGAATCACGTGTAGGTCAGGCATGACGCAGGTGTACCCGGGCGCCGCCGACGAGACACCCCCTTCCGGATGGCTGTGCCGGATGCAGCACACCTGCGCCAGGTCCAGCACAGGGTGAGCCGGCAGTGCCGGATCAGGCGCACGTGTAGGCGTCCGCGCACCCGGCTCTGGGAGGTAGGTGCTCGCCGGCGGCAAGCCGGCCGACGTCAGCAGCTGTCGTGCCGCTCAGCGCGGGCGGGCCGCCGAGGGTGGAAGCGCCCGATCTGGGAAACGACCAGGTATGACTGATCCCTACCCGGCTCCCACGACGACCCTTCCCCGCGTGGATGACCCCGCGACCGAGCCGCTTCGGCCGCCCGGTCGTACCAAGACCGATCCCGTTGCCCAGGTCAAGGCCGAGCGACTCCGCGACCACCCGGTCGGTTATGCCGCCCTCGCCCTGTCGCTCATCGCGCTGCTCTGGCTGGCCATCCTCTCCGCCTCCTCCGGGGACGACGGCTACCAGAAGGTCCGCGTCGGTAGTCAGGACTGCGTGAGCGTGCCGCAGGACACCGGTCCGGCAGGCCTGTACTGCCGCACGGCAGGCATCGCCGACAAGCCCTGATTGCTGTTCTCACGACCCCTCCCGCTGGGCGCGTTCGGGCTCGGCAGCGGTTGTCCTTGAGCAAGGGACGCTTATGCTGGCCTCTTGGCGGGTACCCGCAGGCGGGAGAGGTGGAGAGTGAGCCCAGCGCCGTCGGTCGTCCCTTCCGTCGAGGAAGCACGCCCCGCTGCCGTGCGCCGGTCTCCGTCCGCCGCAAGCCAGGGGGCAGTGTGAGCGCCCTCACGCCCGTCGCGCAGCACGCCGTCACGTTCTACACCGAGCCGATGGCACTCGACGCCGCAGTCGCCGCATTCCTCGGTCCGGCACTCCAGCTGCACGCTCCGGTGCTCGTGATCGCCACGCCGGCACACCTGTCCTCCATCGAGCAGGCCCTCGCGCGCAGCGGGACCGACGTCTGCGGGGCTGCTCACTACCGGGCGCTCGACGCCCGCGACACGGTCGAGAGCTTCCTCGTCGCCGGCATGCCCGACCCCGGGTTGTTCGCCGACACCGTCGAGGTCGCCGTCCATGAGCAGGTGGGCCGCGGGGTGGGGCCATTGCACGCCTACGGCGAGATGGTCGCGCTGCTCTGGGAAGACGGGAACGTCGCCGGGGCGCTCGCGCTCGAGGCGCTCTGGAACGACCTGATCGCGCGGCAGCCGCTGGCGCTGCTGTGCGGGTACCCCCAGACCAGCATGGAGGGCGCCGCGCAGATCTGTGCCCACCACGACCACGTGGTCGACCCCGGGTTGATGCTGCGGCGGGAGTTCGGGCCGGAGCCGGCCTCCGTGCCGGAGGCCCGCCGGTTCCTGACGACGGCGCTCCGGGGCTGGGGCATGCTCGCGATCATGGACGCCGCCGAGGTCGTCCTCAGCGAGCTCGCGGGCAACGCCGTTCGGCACGGCGGCGGGGGGTACTCCGTCGAGGTCGAGCGGGAGTCCGGCGGACTGCGGCTGCGGGTCCACGACCCGGTCGAGGCGCTGCCGCACCTGATCCGCGACGTGCCTGTCGGTGCGACCGGCGGCCGCGGTCTCATGCTCGTCGAGGCCTTGTCCGACGCCTGGGGCATCGACCGGCGTGACACCGGCAAGACGGTCTGGGCCTACCTCGCCACCTGACGACCAGGGACGGGCCGGTCAGGATCAGCCGGTGGGATGCCCGGCCCGGGCGCCCTCGTACTCGGCCCAGGCCAGCATCAGCTCGACCGCCGCGCCATCCCGGTCGATCTCCGCGTCCGAACCGGGTTGGTCCACCGCGTCGAGCTTGGTGAGGGCGCGCCACAGCCGCTCCTGCGCCCGTCGCTGCTCCGGGATGACCATGCCGTGACCGTAACCGCGGCCGGGCAAGCCGTCAGCAGTCCACTCGGGCTGTTCCGCGCATAGCCCAATCGGGACCTGGCATGGCCCGGTCTTGCGCGCCCGGACCCGCCGTACCGAATGACTAGCGCTGGCCCTGGTAGAGCTTGTAGACGACGTAGACCGAGAACCAGGCGATGAACGCGAAAGCCGCGATGAGTAGACCCGTGTAGAAGTACTCGATCTTCACGGTGCGAGTCTATCGAGATGCAGTCACTCGTCGTGAAGCTGACCGCCGGTGCCGATGCGCCGGAGCGCTGCCTGCAGGGCCTGACAGTCGCGTCGGTCGCGCTCGCCTCCGGGGCGGACGTCTCGTTGTGGCTGACGGGCGAGTCGGTGTGGCTCGCGACACCTGAGGGCGAGCTCGAGATCCCTGAGTCGCCACCGGCGTCGACGCTGCTCGACGCCGTGCTGGCAGCAGGTCGGGTGCAGGTCTGCACGCAGTGCGCGGCACGCCGAGGGCTCACCGGCGAGAGCCTGAAGCCCGGGGCCGTCATCGCGGGCGCGGGGTCGTTCGTCGAGCAGGCGCTGTCAGACGGCGTCCAGGCACTCGTGTACTGACGTTCTCCGCCTGGGAGCACCGCCGCGGGCCGCGGTTCACGAGCCCGAGGTGTGGTGTGGCATCACTGCGGATCCACGCAACCGTTGCCGCCGGGGAGTCACCCGTGGATGCCCCTGCGTGATGTCAGTAGGCGCCGTGGCCGCCCGCCACGGCGAACAGCGTCTTCCAGAGGATCTGGATGTCGAGGGCCACCGACCAGTTCTCGACGTAGTAGAGGTCGAGCCGCACGGACTCCTCCCACGGCAGGTCGGCGCGGCCGCTGACCTGCCAGAGCCCGGTCATGCCGGGCTTCACGAGCAGCCGTCGGTGCACGTGGTCGTCGTAGACGTCGACCTCCGTGGGCAGCGGCGGTCGCGGGCCCACCAGTGACATCGAGCCGGCGAGCACGTTGAACAGCTGCGGGAGCTCGTCGAAGGAGTACTTGCGGAGCTTGGCGCCGACCTTGGTCACCCGCGGATCGGCGCGCAGCTTGAACAGCGGACCGTCGGACTCGTTGAGTGCCATCAGGGTGGCGATCTCGTCGTGCGCGCCCTCGCGCATGCTGCGGAACTTCCAGATGCGGAACCGGCTGCTGGCCTGCCCGACGCGCTCCTGCCGGAAGAAGACCCGGCCGCGATCCTCCAGCTTGATGGCGGCGGCGATGACCAGGAACGGGATCGCGAGCGCGAGCAGCAGCGCCGACGCACCGGCCAGGTCGATCGCTCGCTTCAGGACCCGGCGGGCGCCGCCGAAGGCAGGTGCCTCGAGGTGCAGCAGCGGCAGGCCGGCGACCGGACGGACGTGGATCCGAGGGCCGGTGACGTCGGTGATCGCGGGCGCGACCACGAGGTCGGTGCCGGTGCCCTCGAGGTCCCACGACAGCTGTCGCAGCTCGCGG
>JBHEMB010000122.1:0-5008 GCA_046262855.1 Mycobacteriales bacterium
GATGTCCACCGGGACCTTGACCCGTGCCAGGTGCTGCCGACAGTGCTGCAGCAGGTCGTGCTCGGTGACCTGGGCTTCCGGGTACAGCACCACGAAGGCGACCGGCACCTCGCCGAGCAGTGCATCCGCTCGGCCGACGACGGCGACGTCGAGCACGCCGTCGACCTGCGCCAGGGTGCTCTCGAGCTCCTTGGGGTAGATGTTCTCCCCGCCGCGGAGGATCATGTCTTTGATGCGGTCGACGATGCTCAGGTAGCCGTCCTCGTCGAGCACTCCGACGTCGCCGGTGTGCAGCCAGCCGTCCACGATCGCGGCGCGGGTGGCCTCCTCGTTGCCGAAGTAGCCCTGCATCACCGTGGGCCCGGCGATGAGGACCTCACCCGGTTCGCCTACGGGTAGGTGGACACCGTCCGGGTCTGCGATCGCGATGCGCTGGCCCGGCAGCGCCGGCCCGACCGTGCCCAGCTTGCGGACCCCGTCGACCGGGTTGCAGGCCGAGGCACACGTCCCCTCGGTCAGGCCGTAACCCTCCACCATGGTGAAGCCGAGGCGCTGCTCGCACGCGTCCAGCAGCTCCCGGCTGACCGGCGCCGCACCGCACACCACGAACCGCAGCGACGAGGTGTCACGGATCTGGTCCGGCGGCTGGGACACGAGCAACGAGTAGATCGTCGGTACGGCCGAGAAGTACGTCGGTCGCAGCCGCTCGACGTCGCCGAAGAAGCGCCGCGCCGAGAAGCCGCCGACGATGCTCACACGCCCACCCACCCGCAGCGGAGCGAGGACGCTGACCATCAGGGCGTTCACGTGGAAGAGCGGCAGCACCAGCAGGCAGTGGTCCTCCGAGGTGAGCCCGAAGTGCGACACCATGGTCGACGACATCGCGTCGGCATTGCTGTGCGACAGCATCACTCCCTTGGGCCGTCCGGTAGACCCGCTGGTGTAGATCAGCAGCGCCAGGTCGCTCTCGTTCAGGTGCACCGGCCGGACGGGCTCGCTCGCGACGGTGGCCATCGCGTCGACGTGCAGGCCCGCGGCGCCCTGGGGCTCGAGCTGTCCCTCGTGCAGCACCGCCAGAGCTCGCGAGTCGCTCAGCTGGTGCTGCGCCTCCGACTGGGTGAAGGCTGGGTTGACCGGCGTAGCCACGCCGCCCAGTCGCCACGCCGCGAAGACGGCGACCAGGAGCTCGACGCGGTTGCGGAGCATGATGCCAAGGACGTCGCCGGCGCCGAAGCCGAGGCTGCGCAGCTGATCGGCGAAGGCTTCGGTACGACGGTCCAGCCCCTCGAACGAGAGTGCGCGGGCGTCGTCGGCAACTGCCGGGCGGTCGCCGTGCCGCTCCGCCAGCACCCACGGCAGGTAGCCGAGTTGCATGCTCCGAGCCTCCTTGAGATCCCTTGTGGCGCAGGACACTAAGGACACTCGAGCCCGGCTCACAGGTGCGCTGAGGACGAAGAACCATCCCGCCTTGGGCACCGCGCACAAACCCAGCGGCTGGGCCGATGAGGCGAGGCCGCCGATGCCGAGGTGTGCGGGGTCCCCGCGTGGAACGCCCGCGTGAGCCCGCACACCTCGCCCCGCCCGGTCCCTCGTTCGTGCGGCGCCGGACGGGCGCACTCGTCGACAATGTGAAGAGAACCGCGCTGGAACACGGTGCCTCTCACATTGATGAGGCCGGGGCGAGCCCGCTGGACGATCGAACGAGAAGTACCCCCTCTCGTCGGTTGAAGCTGTCCTAGGCGAACGACTCGGAGGGGGACCTATGTGCGGCCCTGGCCATCCTGCAACCTGCGGACCTGGCGCTCCCGACTCCGCTTGGCGTTCGCACACCAAGCACCCAGCCCACACGCTCAAGCCGGCCGGGCCCGCGTGCCAGCGCCAAGCGGAGTGGCGGCTGGGAACGCCGCTGTCCCTGCAGGAGGAGGTTCACACCGCCGCTGCCGAGGTCAGCCTGGGGTGAGGACCGCGGGCCCGAGCCAGCGGCACAGCGTCAGCGCCACGTCGGTGGCCTGGCGGTTGGCCGTGATGGGGCGACCGAGCTCTGCCTCTGCGCGGGTGATGCGGTAGCGCACCGTGTTGCGGTGCATGCACAGCTCGTCCGCTGCTGAGGTGTAGCTCCCGCCGTGCTCCAGAAGGACGCGGAGGGTCTCGCGGAGGCGCGCGTGCTGCTCGTCGTCAGCCGCAAGGGGACCCAGGGTCGCTCGGACCCACGCGCGGGCCTCGTCGACGTTGGCGCAGACCAGAGCCGCCAGGCTGAGACCCGGCGCGTCGTACAGCGTGATCGACGAGCGCGCCGTGCCAGCGGCGGAGGCGACCCGCTGCGCCTGCTCGGCCTCGAGATGGCTCTGCCGGAAACCGTGCGCCCCGCTGTGCGCGCCGCCCACAGCCAGCAGCGGTGCAGCCGGCAGCACCTCGAGGCAGGCACGGAGGTCGGCGATCGAGGGGACGGCGGGCTCGGCCAACGCGATCCACGCCCAGGCGCTCGTCGCGTCGCGGGCCAGCAGCAGACCAGCGCGGCCCGCACCGAAGGAGCGGGACAGCGCACCGACAACCGTGTCGAAGGTCTTGAGGTGGTCCACGACGTCGCCGCCCTCATCGGACCACAAGATGAGACCGAGGTGCGTCGCCCCGTTGAGGCGGTAGCCCAACGCCGCCTCCGCTGCTGCGACGTCGCGCACCTTGCCCTCCACGAGCTCCTGCAGCGCCGCTGTGCGCAGCGTGTTGCGATCGGCGAGCCACTGCTCGCGCTCCTTCTCGTAGACGGTCACCACCTGCTGCGAGATGGAGTCGATGTAGTTGAACGTGTGGCTGACGAAGTGCTCGTGGGCGAGGACGCGCACCTCGGGGGGGACCTCGCGCGCCGCCGACTCCGCGAAGCACGCCTCGAGCAGGTTCTGCTGCCCGAGCCGGTAGGCGCGGACAAGAGCGTTCAACGGCACGCCGCGCTGCGCGAGCCTCCTGGCGTACTCGATCGCTGCGGACGGCGGCTCCATCCGGTCGACCGTGATCCCGTACTGGAGGCTGTGCAAGATGTTGTCGATGTTGCCTTCGATGCTGGCACCCAGCAGGTCGACCAGCCGGGCGTCGCCCCTGAGCTCGTCGATCCGGGTTGAGAGCAGGTCGCGCATCAGCCGGGTGATCTCCCCCAGTCGCTCGTTGAGCGCCCGAGCCACCTCCGCGACGTGCGCTTGTGCCTGCTCCTGCAGCGAACCGGTGCTCATGCCGTTCTGGCCACCACCGTCCGGGGGCGATCCGACATCGATGCGCATGCGTGCATGTTGCCCCAGTGCATCGTAGGAAGCACAACGTCCCCGGCGAAATGGATCACGCGCACCAATCGCGACGACGGTTCTGGACGGACAGGACGAAGGAGGGAGGGCTCAGGGTCCCTAGCGTGGCCTCATGAGGATCGCGCTGGCAGCCGACAGCGCGCTGCTTCCCTGGGCACGAGCTTCGGCCGACCCCAGCGGTGCCTGTCTCGCGGACGCTCGAACCAGCCTGGACAACGCAGCTTTCGCCGCCCACGTCGAGCGCGCTGCTCAGCACCTTGAAACGGCCGGAGTGCGGGCGGGCGACACCCTCGCGGTGCGGTTGCGTAGCGACGTCGACCTCGTCGCGACGGTGTTCGCAGGCTGGTCGCTCGGAGCCGCGGTCCTTCCCGTCTCTCCGGACGCCACCCGCCAGCAGCTCCTTCACCAGCTGGCGGACTCCGGCGCCGTGACGATCGTCAGCTCTCCGGAGCTCAGCGACATAGCCCTTCCACCGGCGCAGCTGGAGCGCACGGGAAGTTCCTTGGAGCCGGCGAGTCCGGAGGACTTCGCGCTGTTGCTGTACGGCTCGGAGCTTGCACAGGCTGGGTCAGGGGTGCTGCTCGACCACCGCGCCCTGCTCAGCGTTTCCGAGGGGATCGGCGAGCGGCTCTCGCTGGGAGCGACTGACCGGGTCGTCTCGGGACTCGACACGTGGTCTGGTGCGGGCCTCCTGATCGGCGTGCTGCCGGCGCTGTCCAGCGGTGCAGAGCTGATCCTCTCCCCCGGCAGTACCTGGGAGGCCGTGCGTCGGCTCCGACCTTCAGTAGTCATCGTCTTGGCGGACCAGCTGCACGACACCAGCGAGGACTGGCCGGACCCACAAGAAGGCTGGCGGACAACTGTGGCCTACGGCCGCGCGCTCCCGGCGGCAGTCGTCGACCGGTTCCACGCGAGGTCGGGATCTCGGCTGCTGCAGGGGTACGGCCATCCGGAGAGCGCGGTCCTCTCGACCCTGCAGGATCCCTCGAGCCCCCCTTCGACACTCGGCCGATCCCTCGCAGGGCAGCGCGTCGCGGTGATGAGCGCCTCGACTCACCTCCAGCCCCACGGTGTGCTGGGGGAGGTCGTCCTCCAGGGACCGGCACTGATGCGCGGCTACCTCGGCAGGCCCGACGACACCGCCCGCCTGCTGCGCGGGGGCTGGCTGCACACCGGAGACGTCGGCCTCATCGACGCGGCCGGTCACCTGGTGCTCGTGGGCTCCCTCGACACCGTCATCCTCAGGGACGGAGATCGCATCTACCCGCGCGAGATCGAGGATGTGCTGCACCGGCACCCCGATGTCGCGGACGCTCGCGTCGTGGGCCAGCCAGACCCCGTGCTCGGCGAGGTGCCGGTCGCCCTCGTCGTACTCGCCAAGGAGGCGACGGCGTCGGTCGCCGACATCCTGGCCTACTGCCGGAACCACCTGCCGCGACCCAAGGTGCCCGACGCCGTCCGGGTGCTCAAGCAGCTCCCCTGAGTCAACAGAGCCCGCTCGGCTGGTGCCGAGCGGGCTCTGGGCTTCCGGGTGTCAGCCGCCGCGGACAGCGCGGCGTCGGGCCGGCACCTGCGTCAACGCCAACGGTTGCACGACCTCGAGCTGGACGTCGGCGGACTCGAGGAAGTCACGAAGCTCGGCCAGGGCGGCGTCCTTCCACTCCTCGAGGGAGTCGACCACCTCTGCGACCTGGGCGGCCTGCTCCTTGGTGCTGGCC
>JBHEMB010000123.1:0-2961 GCA_046262855.1 Mycobacteriales bacterium
CTTCTGGATGGTCGTCGGGGTCGACGTGATGCCCCGGCGCTTGCCGTACGGGGCCTGCCTCCTGTGTGTGCTCGCGACCGTGCCCATGCACGCGTTCTTGGGTATCGCCCTGTTGACCGCCAACCACCCCCTCTTCGCCACCCACACACTCGGCGATCAGCGCGCCGGCGCGGGAATCCTGTGGGCCGTGGGTGACCTCGTCACCCTTGTCGTCGGCGGCATCGTGCTCGGCCAGTGGATGTCGCAGGAGGAGCGCGCCGCGGCGCGCGAGGACCGCCGTCTCGACGCTGCCGGCCTGGGCTGAACCGGGCGGAGAAGACGGATCTACGGTCCGCTGCCTGTTGGCGCCGCGGCCCGGCCCTGGCTGACAGCGACTCGGAACCCGCCGGTCTGGTGTTGGTCGGCGGCGCTGATCACGACCAGATGGGGCCCGGGCGTTCGCAACTGGACCGTGAACAGCTCGTCCTTGCCGGGGCCGGCATCGCCATGCTGGATCAACGTCGTGCCGTCAGGCTGCACGACCTGTACGAGAGGATTGAACTCGCCTGCCGGAGTCACCAGGACAGTGACCACGTTGCCCTGCTGCTCGTCGAGTCGGTAGGCGGCGAGTTGCTGGGGTCGGGTCACCTCGCCCGCTGCTCTTCCCGCTTCCAGCGGACGCGACTCGTCGATGTCGAGGGACAGCCCGTACGGCGACGGTGTCTCTTCACTCGAGACGACGACAAGGTAGGGAGTCGCCGGCGCGAGCACCCACCCGAACCCGCCTTCGGAGCCTCCCTTCGGCGCATAGGCAGATGTCAGCAACCGCCCGTCGGCACCCAGCAGGGCTACGTTGCCACCTCCTCGCGGCGCGTAGGAGACCTGCAGGGTGCCGCCAGCTTCGGATCGGACCATGCGGACGTCCGCCCGGTTGGCATCGTAGATGGTGCCGGTGACGCGCCCGGCCTGGCTCCTGCCGTCGGCGAGCTCGAGCTCCACCCGATATGTCCCTTTGCCTCCGCCCGCCGATGACGCCTGGACCTCGTAAACGCCGTCCTCAGGAAGGACGGCAGCGAGGAATCCGAGCCCGCCGGAGTCGGGTTCGGCAAACGCCTGACCGCCGGGCGCTCGCAACAACAGGACCTTGTAGGGCAGTTCGTCGCTCGCCATGGTCACCTGGGCCACCGCGCCCGCCCGACCGGTAAAGGTGTAGAGGTCGACCTCGTCCGGCGCGCTGATGGCGCCGGGCGCGGGGGCTTCGGGTGCAAGCGGCGTGCGGGCATCGACCGCGTGGACCGCAGTGCTGAGCTGGAACCCGCCGGTGCTGCTCTCCCGACCTCGGGCCTGAACCACGTAGTCGCCGTCGGTGGGAAGCTCGAGTGCCAGAATGGGTCTTGACGCCTGGGGCGCAGACTGTCCGACAACGGCGCCGTGACTGTCGACAAGGCGCAGCTCGCCCGCAAATCCCTCGTCCGGTCTCATGACCGCGGTCAGCAACTGGCCGGTCCGGCCCGTCACCGGGAACTCGGCCACCTGACCGGCGGCCGAGATCCGCCCGTGATTGGGCTCCGGCGCGCTGGATGACGTGCCGGAACCGCCGTCGCCTCGCACGAAGAAGACAACCGAAACGATGGCGGTCAAGATGCCGAGTCCGGCCACGATGGCCGAGAGCCGAGCTATCCGGCGCGACCGTGCGGTGTCCCACGTCCGGTTCGACGCCAGCACGGCGTCGACGAGGCGGTCGTGCGGCAGCTCGTACCAGATGGCGGGTCCGCGAGGCTCGGAGCGGACGACCCGTTGCCGTTCGAGCTCGTCCACCACGTCGTTCGGCAGCCCGGCGGTGGTGCGCTTGTCCCGAAAGACGATGCCTCTCGTTCGAGCAGGTGTGACCAGCTGCCGTTCGAACCAGGAGCGCACCGTCCGCTCGTGGACTCGGGGGTGGCCCTTGACCGCGGCCGCGACCGCCTGCTCGTAGAAGCCCACCAGCGCCTGGCCGACGTCGGCATGGCGTTCGACATCGTTGCTGCTGATCTCGATGACGTCGGCGGGAAGGCGCTCGAAGAACGTTCGGCAGACGATTTGGAGTTGCACCGGCTCGACGTCCTCGGCCTCGTAACTCCGGGTCTCGGGGCTCACGCCCGGCTGGGCGCGCAGCGCGCTGACGAGCTCTTCGGCGACGCCGGCCCGGAAGGAGCGGCCGGTGGCGGCGAAGGGCCTGACGACAGCGTCCAGTCCGTGGGCGGAGCTCAGCCCTTGGAGGTGGTACCGAGTGCTGAGCCGGTCTCGGAGCACCGGGGTCAGAGGCTGGAGCCGGGCGAGGTAGTCGTCGCGCAGCACGAAGAGGACATGAAGGAGCGGATCGCGATCCAGTGCCGCCTGGACCTGCAACAACAGGTCGACTCGGTCCTTCCAGCTCTCCGCGTGCAGCACGAACAACTCCTCGAACTGATCGAAGATCAAGACCCGTCCGGGCTCTTCGGCTGTTGGGAGCGTGCTCAGCGCCTCGACCAAGGTGGTGGCACCGGGCGGAACTTCCAGCCCGGCGGCCTGCCAGTTGTCGATGACGTTGGTCACGTAGCGGTTCCCCGGCAGATCGTCGTCAGCCTGCGCAGCGACGTCCCGGACCCGGGCGACCGGTAGGAAGTCGAACCCTCGCCCTCGCGCTCGGGGGATGAGGCCGGCATTCACGAGGGAGCTCTTGCCTCCACCGGAGGGTCCGTGAAGGAGCACTGCTCGCTGCGCGAACAGCAGGGCGACCAGGTCGGAGAGCTCGCGGTCCCGTCCGAAGAAGAGCCAGTCCTCGCTCTCCGCGAACGGGCGGGGGCCCGGGAACGGATTGGCCGTCGTTCCGCCTTTCGACTCGTCTCCATCGATGGTCGACACTGACGGCTCTGGCATAGAAGCCTCTCAGACGAGCTCGGTCGGACGAGCTGCCTCCCACCGCTGACGCAGCTCGGCGAGGAACTGTCGAGCATCGCCCCA
>JBHEMB010000124.1:0-5486 GCA_046262855.1 Mycobacteriales bacterium
CGCGGTCGAGACCGGCCTCCTCGAGGACCCGTGGAACGCACCCATCGAGGACGTCTACAGCTACACCCAGGCGCCCGGCACCAGCAGCGGGCCGGACGAGCTCATCCTGACCTTCAAGGACGGGGTGCCCACGCACATCGACGGAAGCCCCGTCACCGTGCTGCAGGCCATCGAGCAGCTCAACGCGCGCGCCGGCGCCCAGGGCTTCGGGCGGCTGGACATGGTCGAGGACCGGCTCGTCGGCATCAAGAGCCGCGAGGTCTACGAGGCTCCAGGGGCACTCGCCCTGATCGCTGCGCACACCGAGCTCGAGGACCTGACCATGGAGCGCGACCTGCGGCGCTTCAAGCGATCCGTCGAGCAGCGCTGGACCGAGCTCGTGTACGACGGCCTGTGGTTCTCGCCGCTCAAGCGCGCCCTGGACGACTTCGTCCGCAGCAGCCAGCAGCACGTGTCCGGTGAGATCCGGCTGACCCTGCACCACGGCACCTGCACGGTCACGGGACGCCGCAGCGACGCGTCGCTGTACGACTACGAGCTCGCGACCTACGACCAGGGCGACACCTTCGACCAGTCGCTCGCGAAGGGGTTCATCGAGCTGTGGGGCCTGCCCTCGAAGATCGCCGCGCGCCGGGACATCCGCGCCCAGAAGGCGACGCCTGACCTTCGCCTGGACAAGTGAGCGGCACGTCCCTCTGGGGAGGTCGGTTCGAGGGCGGTCCCGCCGAGGCCCTCGCGCGGTTGTCCGTCAGCGTCCAGTTCGACTGGCGACTCGCGCCGTACGACCTGCTCGGGTCCAAGGCGCACGCACGCGTCCTGCACCGCGCGGGGCTGCTGACCGACGACGAGCTGGATCGGATGCTCGGTGCGCTCGAGGAGCTGCGCATCGAGGTCGCCGCCGGCGCCTTCACGCCTGAGCTGTCCGACGAGGACGTGCACACGGCGCTCGAGCGCGGCCTGCTGGACAAGCTCGGGACGCTGGGCGGCAAGCTGCGGGCCGGCCGGTCCCGCAACGACCAGGTCGCCACCGACCTGCGGCTCTACCTGCGTGACCACTGCCGCACCATCGTCCGCGACCTCGCGGCTCTGGAAGCTGCCTTGGTCGACCAGGCCGCGCAGCACCTGGACACGCCGGCTCCCGGCATGACGCACTTGCAGCACGCCCAGCCGGTCCTGTTCGCCCACCAGCTGCTCGCCCATGTCCAGGCGTTCGCACGTGACGTGCATCGGCTCCGCGACTGGGATCTCCGGGCATCCGTGTCACCGCTCGGGTCGGGCGCGCTGGCGGGTTCCTCCCTCCCCGTCGATCCCATCAGTACGGCGGCAGAGCTCGGCTTCGCATCCGCCGCGGCCAACTCGATGGACGCCGTCTCCGACCGGGACTTCGTGGCTGAGTTCCTCTTCTGCACCGCGCTTCTCGGGGTGCACCTGTCGCGGCTGGGGGAGGAGGTCGTCCTCTGGAACACCACCGAGTTCGGCTGGGTCACCCTCGACGACGCCTTCTCCACCGGCAGCTCGATCATGCCGCAGAAGAAGAACCCCGACATCGCCGAGCTGGCCCGCGGGAAGGCGGGTCGGCTGATCGGCCACGTCACCGGGCAGCTCGCGATGCTCAAGGGCCTGCCCCTGACCTACGACCGTGACATGCAGGAGTCCCAGGAGCCCTCCTTCGACGCCGTCGAGACACTCCTCGTGGTGCTGCCCGCCATGACGGGGATGATCGCGACCATGACCGTCCACTCCGACGTGCTCGAGCGCTCGGCACCGCTGGGGTTCGCCCTCGCCACCGACGTCGCCGAGCTCCTGGTCAAGAACGGCGTGCCGTTCCGCGAGGCGCACGAGGCCGTCGGGCAGCTGGTGCAGCACTGCACTGCCAGCGGGCTCGACCTGCACGAGGTGGACGACGAGACGCTCCGGAAGGTCTCGCCGCACCTCACGCCCGAGATCCGCTCGGTCCTGGACGTCCGGGGTGCCCTCGCAGCCCGGCAGGGGCACGGCGGCACCGCTCCCGTGCGCGTCGCCGAGCAGCTCGAGGCGCTTCGCCTCGAGGTCGCGGCGCACGACCGCTGGGCCGCGGAGCCGCCACGGTGAAGCTGGGCGTCGGGGCCGCCAGGTGACGGTGCGCGGCCGCGCCGCCGGCCTGAGGCTCGACCGGCCTGCCCCCGAGGTCGCCGCAGACCTCCTCGGCTGCCTGTTGCAGGCGCACGGCGTCACCGTGCGCCTGACCGAGACCGAGGCCTACAGCGGGGAAGGGCTCGACCCCGCCTCGCACGCCCACCGCGGGCCGACGCCTCGCAACCGCCTGATGTTCGGGCCGCCCGGGTTCCTCTACGTGTACTTCACCTACGGGATGCACTGGTGCGCCAACGTCGTCACCGGCCCTGAGGGGCGGGCCTCGGCGGTGCTGCTTCGTGCCGGGGAGGTCGTCGAGGGCCTGGAGCTGGCCAGGTCCCGGCGCCCAGGCGCGACGGACCGCGACCTCTGTCGCGGGCCGGCGCGGCTCGCCAAGGCACTGGGGCTGGACGGTGCTGCGCTCGGACTGGACCTGCTCGACCCCGCATCGCCGGTCAGACTGCTGCCTCGCGCGGGCCCCGCGCCGGTCGTCGCGCGTGGACCGCGCGTCGGGATCAGGGTCGGCACGGAGACGCCCTGGCGGTTCTGGATCGAGGGGGACAGGTCCGTCTCGTCGTACAAGCCCGGTGTCCGTAGGGTTCGTTCGTGAGGCTGCGCGGGCAGGTCGGCGTCGTGACCGGGGCCGGTCGGGGCCTTGGCAAGGAGATCGCGACCGCACTCGCCGCAGACGGCATGTCGCTGCTGCTGCTCGCTCGCACCGGGGCCGAGGTCAACGCCCTTGCCGAGGACCTCGCCGCCACGTTCGGTGTGAAGGCGTTCCCTGCCGCCATCGACGTCACGGACGCGGCTGCGGTAGACCGGGTGGTGATGCACGCGGAGCAGCACCTCGGCACCGTGGACCTGCTCGTCAACAATGCCGCGACCATCGAGGCGCAGCAGGTGCCGTTCTGGGAGTCCGACCGGGACGACCTCTGGCGCGTGGTGGAGACCAACCTGCACGGCCCGTTGCTGATGACCCGCGCCCTGCTGCCGCCCATGATGCAGCGCGGTCACGGCCGGGTCGTGAACCTGGCGTCCCGGGCCCGCGCGGCGACCCGCACCGGCACCTACACCGGCTATGCGGTCTCGAAGCGGGCGCTGTCGCTGCTCACCGAGACGCTGACCGAGCCGCTCCGGGGCTCGGGCGTGGTGGTCCTCGACGTCCTGCCAGGACTGGTGCGCACCGACCTGACGCTCTCGATGCCGGTCTGGTCCGACGTGACCGAGTGGGACAGTGCCGAGCTCACGGCAGCCGTCGTGACCGACGTCGCGGCCGGCAGGTACGACGACCGGCACGGCCAGCTGCTCGACGCCCCTGCACTCGCGGCCGGGGGCTGACGGAACCCCGTTGCCCGGTGCGGCACGATGCTCCGCGTGACCCTTCCGACCCTCGCGCCCGTCACCGACGTCCTCGCCGACCTCGAGTGGCGTGGCCTGCTCGCCCAGACCACCGACCGCGCAGCCCTCGCCATTGACCTGGCGTCCGGGGTTCTGACGGTCTACTGCGGCTTCGACCCGACCGCCGACTCCCTGCACGTCGGCAACCTCGTGCCGCTCCTCGCCCTGCGGCGCTTCCAGCTGGCGGGGCACCGGCCCATCGCGCTGGCAGGCGGTGCCACCGGCTTCATCGGTGATCCCACCGGCCGGACCACCGACCGCATGATGCTGACCCCGCGGGAGATCTCGACCCGGGTCGTGGTCATCAAGCGGCAGATGGAGAGGTTCCTGTCGTTCGACGACGGTCCGACCGGCGCGATCATGGCCGACAACCTCGACTGGACCGCGCCCATGAGCGCGCTCGACTTCCTGCGTGACGTCGGTCGGCACTTCCCCGTCAACCAGATGCTCGCTCGGGAGTCCGTGAGCGCCCGGCTGGAGTCGGGCGGCCTGTCCTTCACCGAGATGAGCTACCAGCTGCTGCAGTCGCTCGACTTCGTCGCGCTGTGGCGGCGGCACGGCTGCACCGCCCAGATCGGCGGCAATGACCAGTGGGGCAACATCACCGCGGGCCTCGACCTGCTGCGACGCACCGAGCAGGCCAGCGGGCACGCCCTGACGTTCCCGCTCGTGACGGACTCGGCCGGTCAGAAGCTCGGGAAGAGCAGCGGCGGCGGCAACGTGTGGCTCCATCCGACGATGACCTCCCCGTACGCGCTGTGGCAGTTCTGCCTCAACGTCGACGACCGGGACGCCGGCACCTACCTGCGGCTGCTCACGTTCGTCGGACGTGACGAGGTCGAGGCCCTCGACGCCGAGACCGCCGAGCGGCCCTTCGCACGGGCCGCACAGCGCCGCCTCGCCGATGAGCTCGTGGCACTGGTGCACGGGGCCGAGGAAGTCGTCCGGGTGCAGGCTGCCTCGGCGGCCCTGTTCGGTGGCGGCGCCCTCGGCGAGCTCGACGAGCCCACCCTGCGGGCCGCGCTTGCCGAGGCCCCGTCACTGCAGGTGACCGGCCAGTCGCCGCCTGTCGTCGACCTGCTGGCGGACGGCCTCGGGCTGTCCCGGTCGGACGCCCGACGAGCGGTCAAGGAGGGCGGCGCCTACCTCAACAACGCCAAGGTCGTGGACGAGGCGGCTGTGCCGGGGGAGTCCGACTGGCTGCACGGTCGGTTCCTCGTGCTGCGCAAGGGCAAGCGCAACATGCTCGTCGTCGAGCGCGCCTGACCCTCGCTCCGCCCCGTGCCTGTCCGGCGACCCTGCCCCGCCGCGCCGGCGTCGTTCCCATGGGCCGACGTCAGCGTCCAGCTCGAGATCGCCCGGACTTCTCGGGTACCGAACCCGCTCGTGACACATCCGTGATGCGCGCCGTTTGACGCAGACCCGCTCGGGCGCATAAGTTCATCGACGCCCCCGGAGCACCGGACGAAGGCGAGACCGTACGACTGGTCGAGCTGGAGCACGGTCCGCGGGTCACCCCTGAAGGACCAGCTCGGCTGCGCCGAGCCCCCTCTGGAGTGCCCGCTCGAGAGTCCGACCCACGCGGTTTGACCCCCGAGAATGGGACCTGATAGATTAGGCGAGTTGCCCCGAGAACGGTCGAGAGACCGGGACGGTGAGCAGTCGATCCTTGAGAACTCAACAGCGTGCCGAAAGTCAGTGCCAAGTTTTACCCCGATCCAACGGGTAGCAGGCGCTTCCTCAGTGGAGCGACTGTCCGGCGGAGAAGGTTCCTTTGGTAACAGATTGAATCGGACAAACCTTGTGTATTCAAGGAATGTCAGTTTCGTACTGTCACCAGAATCAACAGCTGTCCGCCTCGCCAGGCGGCAGCGACTCTCAAGATCATTAACGGAGAGTTTGATCCTGGCTCAGGACGAACGCTGGCGGCGTGCTTAACACATGCAAGTCGAGCGGAAAGGCCCTTCGGGGTACTC
>JBHEMB010000125.1:0-2611 GCA_046262855.1 Mycobacteriales bacterium
CAGCGGGCGCCGTGAGCCTGTTGGCGGCCTTGCGGATCTTGTCGGCCCAGCTGAGGCCGGCGATCCAGGGAGCCAGGACGGCGAGCCCGCCGACCGGGACGGTGCCACCGCGCAGCTCGTACTCGCGGCGCAGTGCCTTGCGCGCGCGGGTGAGCACCGAGCGCACGGCCGGCTCGGTCATGCCGAACCGGCTGCACAGCTCCTCGTAGGACTTGCCCTCGACCTCGCGCGCCCACAGCAGTGATGCCTGCCGGGCCGGCATCGCGTCCAGGGCGTCGAGCGCGGTGCGGGCCTCGTCGCGGGCGACGACCACGTCGGCGGTGTCGCGCCCGACCCGGGATCCCTCCGGGACGTCCGCCACGGACGTCGAACGGCCGCGGACCCGCAGCCGGTCGATGACGAGACGACCGGTGACGACCGTCGTCCACGCCGACAGGTCCTCCTCGGTCAGCAGCTGTTCCCGGTGGGTGTAGGCGCGCAGCAACGCCTCTTGGACGAGCTCCTCCGCCTCGTGCACATCACCGAGCCGGCGAATGGCGTAGCGGTGCAGTCGTGGCCGGACCCGACGCACGGCGTCATCGAAGTCGAGAGGCTGTGCGGGCACCAGGCGCAGGGCGGGTGGGGCAGCCGCCGGTGCGGTCAGAGGTTCGCCGTACAGACCGGGGAGGTCTTGGGCCGTGGACACTGGGGTGGTCTTCTTCCGTCGGGGGCTGGGTCTTCCGACCTTCGTTCAACGACGGAGGGCGGGAAACCTCGCCTTCCGGAAAGGTTGTTTTCCGGAAGGATCGTGACAGAGCGGGTCCGGTGCTTGCAAGTGTTCAGCTTTGCCGGCGGCGGGACAGGGTCCGAACGGCTCAAGCCAACTGGGTCAACGTGCCGAAAGCCAAGAGGACACGGGCCGGCGGCCGCCGGATTCGTAGAGCGCCGAGGAGCACCCCAGATGGAGCACGTCGTCTTCTTTCCAGCCCATGACGGGACGCCTGCGTTCCGCCGCGTCTCGAACCTCGAAGAGGCTGTCCGGCTGGTCGAGCACCTGCGTAACGTCGAGAACGTCGCGGAGCTGAGCGTGCACGCGCTCACGGAGGTTCCGCTCGCGTTCAAGGCCTTCTACAGGGTCGAGGTGCCTGGTGAGGGCTCCGCCCAGGCGCCCGCCGTTCCGACCCAGGAGATGCCGCCCCCGCTGCCCGTTGTGGACGCCGTGCCGGTCGTCGAGGACGCGGTCCCGGTCGTCGAGGTCGTCCCCGATGCGGCCCCGCCCGTCGAGGCCCGGGTCGAGGACGTGCCGGTTCCTGCTCTCGCCGCGAGCAACGGCCACGGCGAGGACGCGCCGAGCAGCCTCGGCTTCTTCGCCAGCTGACCTGCGCCTGATCGAGGACCACGCCGCCCCGACGGGCGCCGTTACGCTCATGCGGTGACGCGCCGCAGCCTGACCCTTCTGCTCGCGAGCGTGCTGGCGCTCGGCCTCGCAGGCGCAGGGTCGTTCGCCACGGTGCCGTACGTCGCCCTCAAGCCAGGCCCGGCGTGCAACACGCTCGGCACCTGCTACGGCCAGAAGGTGCTGTCGTTCAGCCCGGAGAGGGGCAAGCAGCGATCCGGCGCGCTGCAGCTCACCACGGTGTCTGTCGAGGACCACCTCACGCTGTTCGAGGCGCTCGCCGGCTGGTTGTCCCCGAGCGAGGCGGTGCTTCCGCGCGAGGTCGTCTTCGAGCCCGACAAGACCCAGGAGCAGAACAACCAGGAGACGGCCCAGGAGATGGTCGACTCCCAGGACGCGGCGACGACGGCCGCCATGACGTATCTCGGCTACAAGGGCACCATCAGGCTCTACGTCTCGGCGGTCACCTCAGGCGCTCCCGCGGACGGCAAGCTGAAGGCCGGTGACCGGATCACGTCGGTCGACGGAACAGCCGTGAAGAGCGCCGACCAGCTGCGCAAGCTCATCAGCGGCCGCGCCGTCGGCGAGGCCGTGGCCATCGGCTACGTCCGTGCCGGCCGGCCGGGCAGCGTCACCGTCACCACCGTCGCCGCGCCGGACAGCAGCAAGCGCGCGATCGTCGGCATCACCCCCGGCGTCCGGACCGAGTTCCCCATCAAGGTCGACATCAAGCTCAAGGACGTCGGCGGTCCTTCGGCCGGCCTGATGTTCGCCCTCGGCATCGTCGACCTGCTCGGCCCCGTCGATCTCACCGCTGGCGTGAACGTCGCCGGCACCGGCGAGATCACGCCGGAAGGGGCAGTCAGCCCGATCGGCGGCATCGCGCAGAAGATGCGCGGCGCCAAGGCGGAGGGGGCGACGGTCTTCCTGTCGCCTGCCGACAACTGCGACGAGGCGCGCAAGACCAAGCCCAGTGGCATCACGCTGGTGAAGGTCTCCACGCTCAAGACAGCCCTCGACGCACTGCGCATCCTGCGCGAACACGGCACGCCGCCATCCTGCTGATCCGCCTCTGACGCCGTACTGCCGCTCCTAGACTCCCGCTCATGGAGCCTGGAGTCCCCTTTGCGCTCCTGGGGGCTGTCCAGCTCATCGCGATTGCGGCAGGCGTGGGGTTGGCCGCCGCAGCGGCGCTCCGCCGCACCGCGGCCGGCTTCGTCCTCTCGATAGGGGCTG
>JBHEMB010000126.1:0-2880 GCA_046262855.1 Mycobacteriales bacterium
CTTCGGCGCCGAGATCGCCGCGGGTGCACCGCTCCGGCGGATCGGCCGCCCGGACGACATGGCAGGGGCCGCGGTGTTCCTCGCCAGTCGCGCGGGGTCCTACGTGACCGGCGCCGTCATCCCGGTCGACGGCGGGATCGCCACGACCGCCTAGCCGTGCTTCTTGGCGAAGCAGCCGCGACAGAGCAGCGCAGCGGTACCGATCAGCCGGTAGAGCTGCTCGACGCGCCCGCAGTGGTCGCAGGTCGACTCGAAGGTGGCCTTCGGGCCGGTCAGGTCGATCGTCATGGTGTGTTCATCGGGCGGCGCACCGGTGGGTTGCGCACCCACCAGCACCCACTTCCGCTACGCCGTGCGGACCAGCGGACGTGCCGCCAGCAGCAGCCGCTCGCGCAGGGTCGCAGCCTCGCTGGCGAAGCCGCGCTGCAGGGACTGGTACGTCGACCTGCCCTCGGGTGTGTCGACGGCGACTGGCTCGTATCCGTACGCGCGCAGGTCGTACGGCGATGCCCGCATGTCGAGCACCCGGATCCGCCGGGCGAGGTCGAAGCAGTCCGCGACCAGCTCCGCGGGCACCCACGGACTGAGCTTGTACGCCCACTTGTAGCAATCCATGTTGGCGTGCAGGCAGCCCGGTTGCTCCAGCCGCAGCTGGTCCGCTCGCGTCGGCTGGTGGGCGTTGAGGGGGCGCGCCTTGGGGGTGAAGAACCGGAACGCGTCGTGGTGCGTGCAGACGAGGGGCAGCGCCTCGACGACGGCCGCGGTGCCTTCGACACCTAGCCGCAACGGCTCAGCATGCCGGCGGTCGTCGCGGTAGGCCATGGCCCACTCGTGCAGGCCGAAGCAGCCGAAGACGGGCGCGCGGGCGGCAGTGCGCTCGAGGAGCTCGACGACCCATGCGACCCGGTCGGGCGGTGCCGCCAGCCAGGGCTGCGGGCCCTGCCAGCCGACGAGCTCGATGCCGGCGCCGGGCGACCAGCGGCGCAGCTTGGCCGGCCGGTGCGAGTAGTAGTGGAACAGGAAGTCCTCGACCGGGTGCTTCTCGCCGGTCGCTGCCCGCGCGAGATGGGCGGCGGTCCAGTCGTCCACCCTCGCCTCGTGCGCGGCCTTCCGCGGCCGCCACTCGTCTGGGCTCATCCGAGCGCGAGCTCTTTCGCCCGGTTCCAGCTGCCGAAGCGCTTGAGCAGGCCCGGGCCCGAGGGCCGGGACTTCCGCAGCTTCGCCCACTCTGAGTAGGCCGCGAACGACCTGTCCTTGCGGCGCGGGTTGTTGAGGAACTCTGCGAGCACCTCGAGCATCTCCTCGTCGGTCCACTTCTGCGGCCGGCCGACGCCGTTGAGGTCTCGCACCGGGACGCCGGCGACCTCGCAGGCCTTCGTCCAGCTGCCGAAGCGCCGCATGACCGTCGGCGACGGGGGATGGTTCTTGCGGTCGCGGTGCAGGTCCCACCAGGTCGCGGTGATGGGCACCATGCCGCTGGCGCCGGTCTTGCGGCCGCGCTCCACGGACTTGATGCGCAGGCCGATGATGATGGCCTCGTCGGAGTACTGCGATCGGGCAGGCACGCGATCATTCTGCCCGTCCGGGGCTCGCCCGGCTGCCACCGGTGGACAACCTGCTGCTCTGACCCCCGTCGTAGGCGCGCCGGTGTCGTGGGCGTCACACAAAGCGGCTCTGGCCAACTGACCTACGGTTGCGTAACCTACGTCCTAGTAACCTACCGAGACGTAAGGAGAAGGACGTGGGCCTGCTCGCCAGCGCCACCACCCCCTTCCTGCCGCAGGACTTCGCCACCCTCGTGAACCCGCTGTGGGCCCGCGAGCTGCGCGCCCGCGTGGTGTCGGTGACCCCCGAAGCGGCCGGCGCCGCGACGCTGGTGCTCAAGCCGGCGCGCTGGTCCGGCCACCTCGCCGGCCAGTACGTCGGCGTCGGCGTGGAGATCGGCGGTGTCCTGCACTGGCGGACGTACTCGCTCACAGACCCGGACCGGGTGTCCATCACCGTCAAGTCGCTCGGCCTGGTGTCCTCGCAGCTGGTCGCCCTGCGTCCCGGCGCGGTCGTCCGGATGCGTCCGGCCGCCGGCGACTTCACCTGGGCCGACCGCGGACCGGCGCTGTTCCTCACCGCCGGCTCAGGCATCACCCCTGCGATGGGGATGCTGCGGGCCTTCCGGGGACAGCTCCCGGACATCACCCATGTGCACGTCGCGCCGTCGCGCGAAGACGTCATCTTCGGCCCGGAGCTGCGTGCCCTCGGCCATCGACTCCTCGAGTGGCACGACGACACAGCCGGGCTGCTGACCCTCGACCGGCTCGAGGAGCTGGTGCCGGACTGGCGGGGTCGCGAAGTCTGGGCCTGCGGCCCGGCCGCGCTGCTTGCCGCCATCGAGAACCACTGGGCCACAGCGGGTCTCGGGCACAAGCTCCACATCGAGCGCTTCTCGCCGCCGGCTCTCGGCGGCGGCAGCGAGGGGACGGTCACGTTCACGAGGGGCGGTGCTTCCCGCCGTACCGGCAACACCCTGCTGGAGGCCGGCGAAGAGGCCGGAGTGCTCATGCCGAGCGGCTGCCGGATGGGCATCTGCTACGGCTGCGTCGTCCCGCTGCTGTCCGGTCAGGTCCGGGACGTCCGGACCGGCGACGTCCACGGCGAGCCAGGCGATCTCGTCCAGACCTGCATCTCCACCCCCGCGGGCGACTGCTCGCTCGACGTCTAGAGAGGGCGGCGCTCATGCCTCTTCCTTCACACCTGACCCCCGCCGACATCGAGGCCATCGGCACAGAGCTCGACGCGATCCGCGACGAGGTCATCGCCTCCCGTGGCGAGGCCGACCGCGCGTACATCAAGAAGGTCATCACGGGCCACCGAGCCCTCGAGACG
>JBHEMB010000127.1:0-8636 GCA_046262855.1 Mycobacteriales bacterium
AGCTTCTGGATCTGTGACGTGCCCTCGTACAAGGTCGTAACGCGTGCGTCCCTCAAGTACTTCCCTGCGGGGTACTCGTCGATGTAGCCGTAACCGCCGTGCGCCTGCACGCAGTTGTTAGCAGCCCGCACTGACGCTTCCGACGCGTAGTACTTCGCCTTCGACGCGGCGAGCCCGTAGTCCTCGCCCCGAGCCTTGAGATCGGCGACCCTCCACGTGAGCAGCCGCGCGCAGTCGACCTCGACTGCCGTGTCGGCGATCAGCTCCTGGACAAGCTGGTGGCCGGCGATCGCCTTGCCGAACTGCTTGCGCTCCGTCGCGTAGCGGATCATGGCGTCGAGCGCGGCCTGAGCAAGGCCGGTGCACGAGGCGCTGAGCGACATCCGGCCGTCGTTCAGCGCGGTGAGCGCGACCCGGATGCCCTTGCCCTCCTGGCCGCCGAGCAGCGCCTCGGCGGGCACCCGGACGTCGGTCAGCACCAGCTCCGCGGTGTCGCACGAGCGCAGCCCCAGCTTGCCGTGGATCGGGCGGGCCTCGAAGCCCGGCGTGTCGTTGGGCACCAGGAAAGCGCTGACGCCCTTCGCGCCGGGGCCACCCGTGCGGGCCATGAACAGCGTGAGCCCCGCGATCGTCCCGTTGGTGATGAAGATCTTGTTGCCGTTCAGAAGGTACGACCCGTCGGGCTGCCGGACGGCCGTCGCCTGCAGGTCGGCCGGGTTGGACCCGAAGTCGGGCTCGGTCAGGCCGAAGCAGCCAAGCACCTCACCGGTGGCCATCCGGGGCAGCCACTGCTGCTTCTGCTCCTCGGTCCCCCAGCGCTCGATCGACCCCGCGACCAGGCCCAGGTGCACGCTCACGATGGAGCGGACGTTGGCGTCCCCGCGGCCGAGCTCCTCGATGAACAGCACGTACGACAGCGGATCGCCGCCACCCCCGCCGTACTGCTCGTCGATGGTCAGGCCGATGAAGCCGGTCTGCCGCAAGCCGTCGAGCGCCTCCTGCGGAAAGCGCTCCTCCCGGTCGTTCTGCAGTGCCCGTGGGACGACGACGTCGTCGACCCACTCCCTCACCGCCTTCTGGACGGCGTCCTGCTCCGCGCTGAGCGTGAGGTCCATCCCTTCAGCCTAGGACGGCTGAGGCGCGCTTGTTTGCCTCGTGCCTCAGGCGCGCTTCTTGCGGGTGGCGCCGCCCCGGCCGCGCAGCGCCGCGCCGGACTCGCTCAGGATGCGGTGCACGAAACCGTAGGACCGGCCGTGCTCCTCGGCGAGGGCTCGGATACTGGCACCGCCCTCGTACTTCTTCTTCAGCTGCCCGGACAGGGACTCACGGTCGCCCCCGGTGACCCTGCTGCCCTTCTTGAGCTCTGTCACGGCGTGTCCCTCCTGGTCCCCGGCGGTCGTCACCGCCTTCTCCGGCCCCTACCGCAGATCGGGACGTCTCAATCACCGTTGCGCGGTGAAGATCACGGCACGCTCTCGGCAGTGAAGACCACGCAGTCGTACGCCGGTGCGAACCCCAGACCGAGGAAGAACCGCTCGACGAGGCCGCCGGCCTCCGGACCGGCCCAGACCACTTTCGCGCGCCGCTGCAGCAGTGCCGCCGCGACCCCGCTCACGAGGGCGCGCCCGTACCGGCGGCCCCGCGCATGCCGGGCGACGCTCACCTCGACGAGCTGACCGATGCTGCCGTGCAGGAACCCGGTGGCGACGCCGATCAGCTCCTCGTCCTGCCACGCGCCCACGGCGACGTGCCTGGGGTCGTCGAGACGGTGCCCCTGCACCACCTGCAGACGTTTCCCCACGGACAGCGACCAGTCGTGCGCGGCCGCGATCAGCGGCCCGACCCGGCCCTCGTCATCCTCCGGCAGCGGCCGCGTGAGGATCCCCGGTTCGCCCTCCAGCAGCTGCGCCGGATCGGTGAGCAGCAGCGTCGTGATCTCTTCGGCCGCCTCGTACCCGCACTCCTCGGCGAGCAGGTCGAGCTCCGGCGCGCTCGACGGGCTCGCGAGCACGACGACGTGGTGCTTGCCGGCTTCCGCCCAGACCAGCGGTAGAGCGAGCAGCGTCTTCTCGATCAGCCCGAGATCGCCGTCGAGACCGCTCGCGAAGCTGCCGACGGCCACCGGGTTGTCAGGGTTGATCACGACCTGGGCAGCCCCGAACGCGAACACCGACCCGTACCGCACCTGGCACAGCTCGCGCTGCGCCTGCTCCAGGGTGGTGGCCAGGCGCCGAGGGGTCAGGGTTCCCCGAACAGCTTTCGCTTGCCCTTGCCGACGGCAGCCGCCGCTGGGCCGGTGACCAGGTTCGCGGGCGGCTCGTCCGGCGCCTTCGGGTAGGGGTCCACCGGGGCGACGCCCTTGGCCTTCTCGAGGACCGCCCCGAGCTCCTGGAGCGCCTTGCGCCCCATCGCCTCGCGGACCTGGGGGAACATCTCTCCCTCTTCGTCCTCGACGTGGTGCCGCACGCTCTCGATGAGCACAGTCACCTTGGCGTCGAAGCGCTCGTTCTCAGGGTCGAGTGCCTGCAGCTCGGACAGCGTCCACTTGACCACGTGGTGCTCTTCCAGGCCCTCCAGGACGTCCGCCTCGGCATCGGGCACCGCCTTGCGCACCGTCGGGTAGAAGTGCATCTCCTCGATGGCGGCGTGCTTGCTGAGCATCTCGATGATCTGGTCGACCAGCTTGCGCTTCGAGGCGTGCGCTCCCTCTCCCAGTTTCTCGAACTGCTTGAAGAGGCGCTCCACCTCCTTGTGGTCGTTCTTCAGCAGGACGATGGCATCGGTCATGTCTGGCATGATCACCCCGTTGCGGCCGGTCAAACCTTGACCCAGACCGCGACTCCTGGCGGCACGTTGCCGTCCACGGCAGCCGAGCTCAGCAGCAGCTCTCCCTCCGGCACGGGTACGGCGGTCGGGCCGGTGTTCAGCAGCACCACGAGCTCTCCCCCGCGCTCGTCGGCGCGCGCGAACGACAGGACCCCCTCGGGGACCTCGGGCCAGCGCACAGCGCGGGCAAGATGCGGGCGCAGCCG
Organism: Mycobacteriales bacterium; assembly: GCA_046262855.1. Classification (GTDB taxonomy): domain Bacteria; phylum Actinomycetota; class Actinomycetes; order Mycobacteriales; family SCTD01; genus RYN-111. The sequence continues at coordinate 3,033 of JBHEMB010000127.1, forward strand.
CCGTCGCAGTGCCAGCGCGGTGCGGTAGAAGGCCAGGTGGGAGCGCGGGTCCGCCTGCTGCGCAGCCACCGAACGAGTACCGGCCTGCGGGCCGAACGGCAGCCACGGCGTGCCCGTCGTGAAGCCGTGACCCGGCGGCTCCGAGGTCCACGGGACAGGGGTCCGGCAGCCGTCCCGCCCTGGGAGCGTGCCGCCCGACCGGAACCAGATCGGGTCCTGGCGCGCTGCGGGAGCGAGGTCGTCCTGCTCGAGCCCGAGCTCCTCGCCCTCGTAGAGGTACGGGGACCCAGGCAAGCCGAGCAGCGTCAGGGTCGCGGCACGCGCCCGGCGGCGGCCCTGCTCACCACCTCCGTAGCGCGTGACGTGCCGCACCACATCGTGGTTCGAGAGCACCCAGGTCGAGGACGCACCCTCGATCTCGAAGGCGTCGAGGGCTTCCCGGATGATGTTCCGCCACGCGGCCGCGTCGAGGGGTGCTGCGAGCAGGGGGAAGTTGAAGGCCTGATGCAGCCGGTCAGCGCCCACGAACCTCGCGACGCGGTGGACGCGGGACAGGAACACCTCGCCGACCATGACCCGTTCGCCGGCGTAGGAGTCGGTGATCTCGCGCCAGCGCCGATAGACCTCCACGACCTCAGGCTGGTCCCAGGCGTGCGGCATGGCGGAGGCGTGGAAGAGCTCGCCGTCGGGCTCGAGGCCGGGCGGGTTGTCGGCGAGGTCGGCGGCCTTGTAGAGCCCATGCGCCACGTCGATGCGAAAGCCGTCCACCCCCCGGTCCAGCCAGAAGCGCAGGATCCGCTCCCACTCCTCGTGCACCGCGGGGTGACGCCAGTCGAAATCGGGCTGCTTGGTGTCGAACAGGTGCAGGTACCAGGCGCCGTCGGGCAGCTGCGTCCAGGCCGGCCCGCCGAAGACGGACTGCCAGTCGTTCGGAGGTCCTCCGTCGCGGCCCTCCCGGAACAGGTAGCGATCTCGCATGGGCGACCCCGGATCTGCCACCGCCTCGCGGAACCAGGGATGCTCGTCGCTGCTGTGGTTCGGCACCAGGTCGACAAGAACCCTCAGCCCGGCGGCGTGCGCGCGCTCCAGCAGCGCATCCACGTCTGCGAGAGTCCCGAACAGCGGGTCGACGTCGCACGGGTCGGCGACGTCGTAGCCGTGGTCAGCCATGGGTGACCGGTAGAACGGCGTCAGCCAGACCGCATCCGCGCCGAGCTCCACCACGTGCGGCAACCGCTCGATGATCCCTTGCAGGTCGCCGACGCCGTCCCCGTCGGCGTCGGCGTAGCTGCGGACGTAGATCTGGTAGACGGTGGCGTCCTGCCACCAGCTTTGCACTGCAGGTCACGCAGCGATGCGTTCGCCGGTCGTGCCGTCGAACCAGTGCAGGTTGTCGTTCGCCGGGGCCAGCCAGACCTCTGTGCCCTTCGCCGGGGGCGTCTTCGGGTCCACGCGGGCCACGAGCACCTGCGTACCGTCGCTGGCCTGGACGCTGGCGTGCAGGAACGCGTCCGACCCGAGCTCCTCGAGCAGCTCGACCGTCGCAGGGATCCCCTTTCCCTCGGCGGCGAGGCTGAGGTCTTCCGGCCGCACCCCGAGCGTGACCTCGCCGGTGGCCTCGCGGGGGGCAGGCAGCGTGAAGCTGCCCAAGGTGGTCGTCCCGTCGGCCTCGCGATGCAGGCTGAACAGGTTCATGGCCGGGCTTCCGATGAAGCCTGCGACGAACACGTTCGCCGGCCGGTCGTACATCGCGCGCGGGCTGTCGACCTGCTGCAGGACGCCGTCCTTGAGCACGGCCACCCGGTCGCCCATCGTCATGGCCTCCACTTGGTCGTGCGTGACGTAGAGGGTCGTGACGCCGAGCCGTCGCTGCAGGCTGGCGATCTGGGTCCGGGTGGCCACGCGCAGCTTGGCGTCGAGGTTGGACAGCGGCTCGTCCATGCAGAACACCTGAGGGTTGCGGACGATCGCGCGTCCCATCGCGACCCGCTGGCGCTGACCTCCGGACAGCGCCTTGGGCTTGCGGTCCAGGTACTCGGTGAGGTCGAGGATCTTGGCGGCCTCTGCGACACGGGTGCTGATCTCGTCCTTGTTCACACCCGCGATCTTCAGCGCGAAGCCCATGTTGGCGGCGACCGTCATGTGCGGGTAGAGCGCATAGGTCTGGAACACCATCGCGATGTCGCGGTTGCTGGCATCGACGTCGGTGACGTCGCGGTCCCCGATGCGGATGTGGCCGCCGTTGACCGGCTCCAGCCCGGCGAGCATCCGCAGGGAGGTCGACTTGCCGCAGCCCGACGGGCCGACGAGCACCAGGAACTCCCCGTCGCCGACCTCGAGGTCGAGTGCGTCCACCGCCGGACGGCTGCTGCCGTCGTAGACCCGTGTGGCCTTGTCGTACGTCACCGTCGCCATCTGCCGTCCCGGCTCCCGTCAAGATCGGTGGTCAGATCGGAATTGTCGTGCCGGGCATGGTGCGCCATGCTGCCCTTCCAGTGCAAGCGCTTGCAGAAATGGGACCGATGAACGCCCGGATCGAGGACGTAGCGCGAGCGGCCGGCGTCTCGACCGCGACCGTCTCGCGCGCCTTGCGAGGCCTGCCGAACGTCTCCGAGCAGACCCGGAGCACAGTGTCCCGCGTGGCCAGCGAGCTCGGCTACGTCGTGAGCCGGTCCGCGTCGCGGCTCGCCACCGGGCGCACCCTTGCGATCGCGGTCATCGCGCCGTACCTGGAGCGCTGGTTCTACGCGCAGCTGGTCTCCGCCATCGAGGCCGAGCTGCGGCAGAGCGGCTTCGACGCGCTGCTGATCGGCATCGCGGAGCCCGGTGACCGAGGCCGCTCACCGTTCGATCCCGGCACGCTGCGCGGTCGGGTCGACGGGGTCGTGGTCCTCACGGTTCCCCTCACGGGGGCCGAGCTCGACGGCCTGCGCGAGCTCGCCCTTCCGACCGTCTTCGTGGGCGCGGCGGTGTCCGGGGCCATGTCGGTGCGCATCGACGACGTGGCGGTGGCAAGGATCGCGACCGAGCACCTGCTGCAACTCGGGCACCGGCAGATCGCTTACGTAGGAGGCGATCCCGGCCAGCGGCTCAACTTCACGGCTCCGGTCGACCGACGAGCTGGGTGGCTGGCTGCGCTCCGCGAGGCCGGGATCGAACCCGACCGCGACTGGGAGGCACCCGGGCACTTCACCGCGACAGGCGGGCTGGCAGCGGGCAACCTGCTCCTCTCGTTGCGGGAGCCCCCGACCGCCGTCTTCTGCGCCTCCGACGAGATGGCGGCCGGTGTGCTCGTGGCCGCCCGGCGGCAGCACGTGCGGGTACCCGAGGACCTGTCCATCCTGGGCGTCGACGACAACGAGCTCAGCGAGCTGCTGGACCTGTCGACCGTCGCGCAACCGGTGCTGAAGCAGGGCGAGATCGCCGCCCGCATGGTGCTCCAGGCACTGCGGGGCGAGCAGCGCCGGGGGATGGAGCACGTGGTGCTCCCAGTGGCGCTGGTGGAGCGCAGAAGCACCGGGCCCGGGCCCTTCGTTACGTGATCGTGACCGCGACGGCTGTTGCTCCGTGGTTACGCAAGCGCTTGCATGGCGAGCGGCTGGGGCTCAACCCGCGTGGCCCCATACAGGAGGCTGGGATGACAGCAGGGATCACCGGGCGGCGGCTGCTCGCCCTCTCCGGGGCGCTGGCCCTGGCCGCCGGACTGACGGCGTGCGGCTCGGACAGCGACAAGACGGCGACGCCCGGGGGCAGCTCGAACGCCGAGTGCGCTGACTTCAGCACGTACGGCGACCTGAAGGGCAAGACGGTGACGGTCTACACCGGCATCGTCACTCCCGAGGACGCCCTGCTGAAGCAGACCTGGGCACCGTTCGAGAAGTGCACGGGCGCCACGATCAAGGGCGAGTTCGACAAGACCTTCGAGGCGCAGATCCTCGTCCGGGCGAAGGCCAACAACCTCCCCGACATCGGCATCATCCCGCAGCCCGGACTGCTGCAGACCCTCGTCAAGACCGGCAAGGCGGTCCCCGCGGACGAGGCCACCACCGACGAGGTGGACAAGAACTTCTCGGAGAGCTGGAAGGGGTACGGCACGGTCGACGGCAAGTTCTACGCGCCGCCCCAGAACGCCAGCATGAAGTCGCTGGTCTGGTACTCCCCCCAGGAGTTCAAGGAGAAGGGCTACGCGGTCCCGAAGACGCTGGACGAGCTGAAGGCGCTCTCCGACAAGATCGCGGCGACCGGCAAGAAGCCCTGGTGCGCCGGCATCAGCAGCGGTGAGGCCACCGGCTGGCCGGTCACCGACTGGATGGAGGACTTCATGCTCCGGACCGCCGGTCCGGAGGAGTACGACAAGTGGGTGAAGCACGAGATCGCGTTCAACTCGCCCGAGCCCACGGCCGCCCTGGACGCGGCCGGTGCGTACCTGAAGAACCCGAAGTACGTCAACGGCGGCCTCGGCGACGTGAAGAGCATCGCCAGCACGACGTTCCAGGACGGCGGCCTGCCGATCCTCAAGGGCCAGTGCTCCTTCCACCGGCAGGCGAGCTTCTACGCCGCGAACTGGCCGAAGGGCACGACCGTCGGTCCTGATGGTGACGTCTTCGCCTTCTACCTGCCCGGCAAGTCCGAGTCGGACAAGCCGGTCCTCGGCGGCGGCGAGTTCATGCTCGCCTTCCGGGACGCCCCTGAGGTCCACGCCTTCCAGCGCTATGTGGCCAGCACCACCTGGGCCAACCTGGCGGAGAAGGGCGGCGGCGGCCGCTGCGTGACCCCGAACAAGAATGCCGACCCCGCGGCGGCGGCCGGCTGCAGCGACATCGACCGGCTCGCCATCAGCGTCCTCCAGGACCCGAAGGCCGTCTTCCGCTTCGACGGCTCCGACGCGATGCCGTCCGCGGTCGGCTCCAACTCGTTCTGGAAGCAGGCGACCAACTGGATCACCGGCCAGAGCACGAAGGACACGGTCGACAAAATCGAGGCCTCCTGGCCCAAGTAGCACCCCCGGGGGACGGGTCGGGCGCATCTGTTCGGGTGCGCCCGCCCCGCTTCACGTCAGGTCTTTCGACAGAAGGGCAGCCGTTGCGATGACGACAGGCCACAAGTTCCTGCTGATGGTCGAAGCGGTGGCCCTGTTCGTGGCGGTCGTCGGCGTCATCCTCTTCGTCGCCAACCGCTTCTCGGGCCGCCGCGGGGACCGCGCCGTCGCGGTGGCCTTCCTGCTGCCGACGGTGCTGCTGATCTCGGTCGGCCTCGTCTACCCAGGCCTGAAGACGATCTACCAGTCGTTCTTCGACGCCTCCGGCAGGTCCTTCATCGGCGCCGACAACTACAAGACCATCTTCACCGACAGCGACCAGGTCACCGTCCTGCGGAACACCGTGCTCTGGGTCGTCATCACGCCCTTCGTGGCGACCGGGATCGGGCTGCTGTATGCGATCCTCGTCGACAAGGCGAAGCGCGAGGCGTTCGCGAAGGCGCTGATCTTCCTGCCCATGGCGATCTCGTTCGTGGGCGCCGCGGTCGTGTGGCGCTTCATGTACGACTTCCGCCCCGAGGGCTTCGGTTCCAACATCGGCCTGCTCAACGGGATCGTCTCGGGCC
>JBHEMB010000128.1:0-3725 GCA_046262855.1 Mycobacteriales bacterium
CTCGGCCTCACGGTCGTCATGCAGGTCATCGACGAGCTACTTCCCGTCAAGGCCCCCAAGGCCCTCACTCGCACCATCAGCGTCGCCCTCGCCTGCGGGTTCGCCTGGGCGCTGGACTACTCCGTCTTCACGGCGTTCGGCCAGGACTTCCGCGAGTCCTGGATGCACCCCGTCATGACCGGCCTCGCCCTCGTGGGCGGCGGCGAGTTCGTCCGCTCGCTCGTGCTGGCCGTCAGCCACCGCGCCGGAGACGCCCCCGTGGAGGTCGCCCCGGCCCTGCGCGCCGCCTGACGACACCGCAGTCGGCCTACGCGGCCAACGCACGACGGAGCCCCCGGCCTGCCAAAGGTCGGGGGCTCCGCCATGCTGGGGCCATGGACGCAGCGCAGCGCAAGGCTCTCGCCGACCGGCACCTGGACCCCGAGCACCCGCCGTCGACGGCCCGCGGGCTGCACCACACCGCTCTGCTCTCCAGTGACGTCGAGCGGACGATCGCCTTCTACCAGGGCGTGCTCGGCTTCCCGCTCACCGAGGTGATGGAGAACCGCGACTACCCCGGCTCCACCCACTTCTTCTTCGACATCGGCAACGGCAACGCCCTGGCGTTCTTCGACTTCCCGGGTCTCGAACTGGGGCCGTACGCCGAGGTGCTCGGCGGGCTACACCACATCGCCATCAGCATCAGCAGGGACAACTGGGACGCCGCGCACGCGCGGCTCCGGGAGGCCGGCATCGACGTGCTCGAGGAGAGCGGCAGCTCGCTGTACTTCCGGGATCCCGACGGCGCCCGGCTGGAGCTGATCGCGGAGCCGCTCGGGGTGATGTACGGCACCAAGGTGGTGTGACCGCGCGGCGACACTGCGACGGAGGGGCTACTTGTGGTCGGGAGAGCCGCTGTGGTCGGTGGCGTGCGGGTCCTCGAGGAACCGCTTCTGCGACGCGATCACCTCGGCCTCGGCCTCCGTGCGCCCGACCCAGGCCGCGCCCTCGACGGACTTGCCGGGCTCGAGGTCCTTGTAGACCTCGAAGAAGTGCTGGATCTCGAGCCGGTCGAACTCCGGGACGTGGAAGATGTCCTGCAGGTGCGACAGCCGCGGGTCGCCCACCGGGACGCACAGCAGCTTCTCGTCCGGACCGGCCTCGTCGGTCATCCGGAACATGCCGATCGTGCGGCAGCGGATGAGGCAGCCGGGGAACGTGGGCTCGTCGAGCAGGACCAGCGCGTCCAGCGGATCGCCGTCGCCACCCAGGGTGTCTTCGACGAAGCCGTAGTCGCTCGGGTACCGCGTGCTGGTGAACAGCATGCGGTCCAGCCGGATCCGCCCGGTCGCGTGGTCGACCTCGTACTTGTTGCGTTGCCCCTTGGGGATCTCGATGGTGACGTCGAACTCCATGCTCCTAGTGTCCCGTACGCGCAGACCGGGCACTGCCCCGGATGGCTGTGTCCGTGATCACGACAGGAGGCAGGGTGGCGCGCTGGCCGCTGGCCCTGCTGGTCGTCCTGGTGCTCGTGGCCGGCGGGGCAGGGACGTACTGGTGGACGACGTCCGAGGCGAGCCCGTCGACCGCCGCGTCGCCGGCGCCGATGCCGGTCCCCTCCAGGACGCCGCTGCTGGCCCCGGCTGGGAGCGGTCCGGTGAGCGCCGCCGGCTTGCGGATCGCGCTGACGCGCGCGCTCTCCGACAAGGCCCTCGGCAGCCGGGTCAGCATCGCCGTCGTCCGCACCGACGGCACGACCGCTCTCGACCTCGGCGGCAGCCGGTTCGTGACGCCGGCCTCCACGGCGAAGATCGCCACAGCCGTCGCCGCGCTGACGGTGCTGCCGCCGGACCGCAGGCTGCGCACCCGGGTGGTCCGCGGGGTGCGGCCCGGGGAGGTGGTGCTCGTCGGCGGTGGTGACCCCACGCTCGCAGGCCGGTTCGCGGCGGCCGGCTACCCCGGCACGGCGAGCCTGCGCACCCTCGCGCGTGGCCTCACAGGGGTCACCCGAGTGCTTGTGGACGACTCCTTGTACGTCGGTCCGCGGCTCGGTCCGGGCTGGAAGCCCTCCTACGTGACGACCGGCAACGTCGCACCCGTGAGCGCGCTCGAGGTCGACGAGGGCCGGACGGCGAAGACCGGCCCGCGCAGCCAGGACCCTGCCCTGGCCGCCGGCCGGCAGCTCGCGGCGCTGCTGCACGTGACAGCTCCGGTCGCCCGTACGACGGCACCCCGGGGTGCGCTCGAGCTCAGCCACGTCGATTCGGCGCCGGTGCCCGAGCTCGTCGAGGCGATGTTGACCCGCAGCGACAACGACCTCGCCGAGTCGCTCGGGAGGCAGGTCGCGCTCGCCGCGCAGCTCCCTGCGTCGTTCGCCGGTGCGGTCGCTGGCACAGCGGCCGCCCTGCAGAAGCTGGGCGTGTCCGGCTTTGCCCTGCGCGATGCCAGCGGACTGTCGGCCCTCGACAAGGTGCAGCCGCTGACCGTCGCACGGCTGCTCGCGAGAGCGGCCGCCGACCCGACGTACGCCCCGTTGCTGTCAGGCCTCCCGGTCGCGGGCTTCGACGGGACGCTGAGCAAGCGCTTCCGCCGGCTGCCGACGTCTCCTGCGGCAGGTGCGGTCCGGGCCAAGACGGGGACGCTCAACGGGGTGAGCGCTCTTGCCGGGTTCGTCACCACCCGCACCGGCGGCGTGCTGGCGATGGACATCACCGCGGACCGGGTACCGGTGCCGGGCACCCTCGCTGCTGAGGCCGCTCTCGACCGGATCGCGACGGCGATCGCGGCCTGCGGCTGTGCATGAGGTCGGAGACCTCGCCTCCGCTTAGGGTCGGGCTATGAGCGTCGTCGACACCGGGCTGGCCGCCAGCGTTGCCGCGCGGCTCGCACCGCCCGGGCCAGCGCTGTCGCTCACGGAGGCGGCCGATGTGGTCGTCATGCTGCGCGACCTCACCGACGAGGCGGAGGCACACGTCCGGCAGGTCACGGGCTTGCACGGGCGGGTGGGCCCGGCCAGCGTCGTCGACCGGGCCGCCTGGTCGCAGGCGAACGCGGAGGGCTTCGACACCATCCTCGAACCGCTCACGGAGGTGCTGACCCGCAAGCAGAACCGCTTGACCGTCGCCGCCACGGCCAAGGTCACCGGGGTGCAGGTGGGCTCGCTGCTGGCGTGGTTGTCGAGCAAGGTGCTGGGGCAGTACGAGGCGTTCCAGCCGGAGGGCCAGGAGGGGCGGCTGCTGCTGGTCGCTCCCAACATCGTCGAGGCGGAGCGCAAGCTCGGTGTCGACCCCCACGACTTCCGGCTCTGGGTGGCCCTTCACGAGGTGACCCACCGGACCCAGTTCACGGCCGTGCCGTGGCTGCACGGGCACGTCCGGGAGGAGGTGCAGAACCTCCTGAAGGCATCCCGGCTCGACGACCCCGAGGCGCTCATCGCCCGGCTCAGGCAGGTGGTGTCCAACCCGCGCCGCGGCTCGCTCGTCGAGATGATCGCGACACCGGAGCAGCGGGAGGTGATGGACCGGGTCACCGGCTTCATGTCCCTGCTCGAGGGGCACGCGGAGCACGTCATGGATGGAGTCGGTCCTGCTGTCGTACCCACCGTGGAGCACATCCGTGACCGCTTCGAGCAGCGTCGACGCGACAAGGGCGGTCCGTTCGAGCGGCTGCTGCGCCGGCTGCTCGGGATGGACCTGAAGGCCCTGCAGTACTCGCAGGGCCGGGCCTTCGTCGGCGCGGTCGTCGAC
>JBHEMB010000129.1:0-7092 GCA_046262855.1 Mycobacteriales bacterium
ACAACGTCCCGCTGGTGCTGGGCACGGCCGACGAGCTCTACGTCATGGATGCCGGCCGGGTCATCGCCAACGGCGAGCCGCTGGACGTCGTCCAGCGACCCGAGGTCGTCCGCGCCTACCTCGGTGAGGTGGTGGCATGACGGTCCTGGAGTTGCATGACGTCACGGCCGGGTTCGGTGCGGTCACCGTGCTGCACGGTGTCTCCCTCTCGGTGGAGCCTGGCGAGATCGCCGGCGTCTTCGGCCTCAACGGGGCCGGCAAGTCGGTGACCATGAAGACCATCGCGGGGATCGTCCCCGCCCGCTCCGGCTCGATCGTCTTCGACGGCGTCGACATCACCCGCGTCGACGCGGAGACCCGGGTCGAGATGGGCATGGGTCACGTGCCGCAGGGACGGCAGGTCTTCGCCAACCTCACGGTGGAGGAGAACCTGCGCCTCGGGGCCTACACCCTGCGTCGCAAGCAGCGGGCGCGCTACGCGGCCGTTCTCGACGGCGTGTACGACCGGTTCCCGGTCCTGCGCGAGCGGCGCAACCAGCGCGCCGGGACCATGTCGGGTGGCCAGCAGGCCTCGCTGTCCGTGGCCCGGGCCCTCGTCAACGAGCCGCGGCTCGTGCTCGTCGACGAGCCCAGTGCAGGTCTGAGCCCCAAGATGCAGGGCGACCTGCGCGACGTGCTGCAGGTCGTCAAGGACAGCGGCGTCACCATGGTCCTCGTCGAGCAGAACGTCGCGTTCGGTCTGTCGCTCGTCGACACCGCCCACCTGCTGCAGACCGGCACCGTCGTGCACTCCGCACCGGTCGGGGAGCTGGACGAGGACACGCTGGCCACCCACCTGGGCATCGGCCGCGTGCTCGCAGGCGCCACCGGCTCTGCCCTGACTGCGAGGAAGGCCCGGTCATGAACAAGGTCCGCCGTCCGGACGGTGCTGAGATCGCCTGGTACGACGAGGGTTCCGGGTCCGTTGTCCTCCTCGTGATGGGGCTGGCCCACCCGGCTGCGGCCTGGCACCGGCAAGTGCCCGTCCTGGCACGACACCATCGGGTGATCAGCGTCGACAACCGTGGCGCCGGCGCCACGGGGCTGGCGCCGGGGGCGCCGTACACCGTCGAGACGATGACCGGCGACCTGCTTGCGGTCCTCGATGCCGCGGGCGTCGAGCGGGCGCACGTGGTCGGCCTCTCGATGGGCGGCTTGATGGCCCAGGAGCTGGCGCTCAGCCACCCTGAGCGCTGCCTGACGCTCACGCTGATCAGCACGCACCCCGGCATCGCGCACGGGATCTGGCCTCGGGAGGTGCAGGACTTCCTGGCGGCGCGGCTGGGCATGCCCGCCGACGAGCGGGCCGAGTTCTCCCTCCCGTTCAACTACGCACCGGCCACGCCACGAGCCCTGATCGAGGAGGACCTGGCTGCCCGCGAGGCGGGCACCGCGGGTCCCGAGGGCTACGCCGCCCAGGGCGGCACGGCGCTGTGGTCCAGCTGGGACCGGTTGGCCTCGATCAGCGTGAAGACGCTCATCCTGCACGGCGCCCAGGACCGGCTCGTGGTCCCCGAGAACGGCGAGAAGCTCGCGAGCGCTATCCCCGACGCGAAGCTCGTGCTCATCGAGGGTGCCAACCACATCGTCACGACGGACCAGGCGGACGAGCTGAACACGCGGCTGCTCGAGCACTTCAGGGACACCGGATGAGCGGGCTGCGTGCCGTCCGCAACGACGGCGTGGGCGCACTGGCGGAGCGCGTGCTCGCCGACCTGGACCGCGTGGTCGCAAGGATGGGGTCGAGCTATCGGGAGGAGATCCCCGAGTACGCGGCGCTCACCGACGGCGAGCTCGCGCGCGAAGTCCTGCCGGTCTCGCGGCAGCTCGTCACGACCTTCCTCTCCTGTGTCGTCGAGGGCCGTCAGCTGACGGCGCGCGAGCTCGAGTTCTTCGCCGAGTCCGGACGCCAGCGCCTCATCATGGGCATGCCGCTCGAGTCGGTCCTGCACGCGTACCGGATCGCCGGGCGGGAGGCGTGGACGGCGATGGTCGACGCGGTGCCGGCGGGGGAGACCGCGTTGCTCGCGGACCTCGGCACCCGGTGGATGGACATCGTCGACCGCAGCTCCTCGGTGCTGGCGCAGGCCTACGTGGCTGCTTCGCACGAACGGTTGCGGCACGTCGATGCGAGGCGCCGAGAGCTCGTCGAGGCGCTGCTGTCGGCGGACGACGCGGGCGAGGTCGCCGCGGTCAGCCTGCGGTTCTCGACCGTGCTGTCGACGGCGTACGTGCCCGTGCTCGTCCACGGCTCGGCGGTCGGCATCGACGCGCTGCTCAACGACTACCCAGCCGGCACGATCGGCGGACACCGGGGTGACCGGGTGCTCCTGCTCGTTCCCCGGCGGCTCGATACCCCGCGCGCCAGGCCCGGCGTGCTGCTCTGCTTCGGACGCCCGGCGGCCTGCGGCAGGGCGTTGCTCGAGGAGGTCCAGCACGTCGAACGGCTGCTGCTCACGGCCATGGCCGAGGGCCATGCCGATGGAGCTCTCGGTCCCGACGACCTGCTCGTCGAGCAGCTGCTGCTCGGCAACCCGCGGGTCGCGGGCGCCCTGCGCCGCCGTGTCGTCGACGTCCTCGCCCGGCGCGACCCCAGCGGGGTCGTCGTCGGGACCCTGCGGGTGTATCTCGAGACCGGCTCGGTGCCGGAGACGGCACGCCGCGAGCTCGTGCACGCCAACACCGTCGGTTACCGGCTCGGCCGGGTCCGCGACCTCACCGGCCTCGACCCGCGGATCCCTCGCGACAGCGCCCTCCTGGTGCTCGGTCTCGGTCTGCCCACGGAGGAGAACCCCTGATGTACATGGGATCCCAGCCGCTGACGGTGCGCACGATCTTCGACCGCATGCGCACGGTCTACGGCGACAACATGGTCGTCGACGCTCTTCCCGGCGGAACGACGCGCACGTCCTACCGAGAGCTCGCCGACCGGGTGCTGCGGCTCGTCACGGTCCTGCGGGACCTCGGTGTGCAGCCGGGCGACCGGGTCGCGTCGTTCGCGAACAACACGAGCCGGCACGTCGAGCTGTACTACGCCGTGCCGCTCGCCGGAGCGGTGCTGCACATGGTCAACATCCGGCTGCACGACGACCAGCTCGAGCACGTGGTCGCCGACGCAGGTGACACGGTCATGTTCGTCGACGACGACCTCGCCCACCGCCTTGCCGGCCTGCACCTGCCGTCGGTGCGCACCTTCGTGCGGCTTGGCAAGGGCGAAGCGGCGGGCCTCGTGAGTGCCGAGGACCTGCTCGCCGAGGCCGCGCCCTGCCATGACCTGCCGGTCCTCACCGAGGACATGCCCGCGGGGATGTGCCACACGAGCGGCACCACCGGGATGCCGAAGGCCGTCGTCTACACGCACCGGTCGACGTACCTGCACGCGATGGCGGCCTGCATGGTGGACGCGCTCGCGCTGTCCGAGAAGGAGCGGGTGCTTCCCGTCGTACCGCTGTTCCACGCCTGCGGGTGGGGACTGCCGTACGCCGCTCCCTTCACCGGCGCCGAGCTGGTCCTGGTCGGCGCTGACACGTCGCCGGCGAACCTCGCGCGGGTCATCAACGAGGAGCAGGTCACCTGGGCCGCCGGCGTGCCGACGATCTGGACGGGCCTGCTGCCGCTGGCGGGCGACCTGCCGTCGTTGCGGACGCTCGGTGTGGGCGGCTCGGCGACGCCGAAGGCGCTGATGGAGAGCTACGACGCGCTGGGCATCACGATCCTCCAGATCTGGGGGATGACCGAGACCTCGCCCGTGGCCTGCACGTCACGGCCGCGTCGCCGGCACCTGGGGCTGTCCGACCCCGAGCTGCTCGACGTCCGCGTGAAGACGGGCACCATCTTCGCCGGCCTCGAGGCCCGGATCGTCGACGAGACCGGCCGGGAGCTGCCGTGGGACGGTGAGTCGGTCGGTGAGCTCGAGTGCCGTGGGCCGTGGGTGGCGACGGAGTACTGGGGCGGCGGCGAGGACAAGTTCCACGACGGCTGGCTGCGCACCGGCGACATGGCGCGGATGGAGCGGGACGGCTACTTCACCATCGTCGACCGCTCCAAGGACCTCGTGAAGTCCGGCGGTGAGTGGATCTCCAGCGTCGAGCTGGAGGGCGCCTGCCTCGCCCACCCCGCCGTCCGAGAGGCTGCCGTCGTCGGCGTGCCGTCCCGCACATGGGACGAGCGGCCGGTGGTCGTCGCGGCCCTGCACGAGCCCCTCACCCTCGAGGAGCTCCGCACGTTCCTCACCGGCCGCGTCGCCAAGTGGTGGCTCCCCGACGAGCTCGTCGTCGTCGAGGAGGTGGCCAAGACGAGCGTCGGCAAGTACGACAAGAAGGTCCTGCGTTCCCAGCTCGCAGAGATGGTCCTGCCATGAAGAGATGTCTCGTCCTGCTCGTCCTCGCGCTGCTCGCCCCGTCCGCCCAAGCGGAGCCGCAACGGCAGCGACCTCAAGGCCCCGCCGCGTGGAAGTTCGCCCGCGACGTGCCGGTGATCCTCGACAGCGAGTGGCGCTGGAAGGTCGGCGGCTTCGGCGGCATCCGCCGCGGCTACCCCCTCAAGCACGTGCCGGTGGTGTTCGTGCACGGCAACAACGTCGACGCGGCGGACTGGTACCCGGTGCGCGACGACTTCCTCAAGGCCGGTTGGACCAAGCAGGAGCTGTGGGGCCTCTCGTACGGCGGGCTCGGCGGCTCCAACGGATCGGCGCTGAACCGCAGGAACCCCGAGCGCGACTCCGAGCACGCCGCCCAGGGCGACAACCACACCACGTACATCACGGACAACGAGGTGAACGTTCCGGACCTCTACCGCTTCGTGCGGATGGTGCAGGCCTACACCGGCTCCCGGAAGTTCGTCCTGGTGACGCACTCACTCGGCGTCACGCTCGGCCGCGAGACGCTGCGGGTGCACCGAGAGCTGCGCAAGGACCTCGTGGCGTTCGTCGGCATCGCCGGGCCGAACCAGGGCACCACCTTCTGCCCGCCTGGGTCGGAGGACAACGTGGTCTCCTGCAACGAGATCGCAGCCGGCACGCCGTGGCTGGCCCGTCTCAACGCGGCGGGCCAGACCTACGGGCCGGCGCGCTGGATGACCGTGTACGACGGCACGGGCTCCGGCGACCCGGCGTACGTCGGCCCCACGTATGCCCAGTCACCCCACCTCGACGGAGCCGTCAACGTCCAGTACCCGCACATGTACCACAACGACCTGCGCATCGACGCCGAGGTCGTGGCGATGTACCGGGCCTGGATCCAGCGCTACGCGACGCTGCGTTAGTCGTACCCGACGAACGGGCAGCCCTCGGTTGTGCGGGTAGGAAGAGCCGGCACCGTCGGCACCGGACGGACAATGCCGTTATGAGGCGTCTCGTCGGTGCTGCGACGCTCTGCGTCGCCCTGTCCGCCTGCGGCAGCACGGCCCAGCTCTCGTCGACCAGTGAGATCGGCGACGGTCTCGGGTCGGGGCCGACCGATTCGAGCCTTGGTGGCACGTCTGGGTCGGCGACGTCAGGCGGGTCGGGGTCGATCACGACCGGTGGCTACGGCGGCTCCGGTTCGACCACTGCCGGCGGCGGTGCCGGGACGACCGGGACCGGCGGCTCCGCTGCGGGAGGCCCGTCGTCGGCGCCGCTGCCGACCCAGGCGGCTCAGGGCCTCGGCGTCACCGACAAGACGATCAGCATCGGCTTCGGCTACTCCACCGACAACGAGGCCGCGAACGCGGCGATCGGCGGCTCTGCGTTCACGACCGGCGACGGGAAGGCCAACGGGAAGGCTCTGATCGACGAGATCAACGCCCATGGCGGAGTGGCGGGACGCAAGCTCGTGCCCGTCTTCCACGCGTACAACATCACGTCTCCGTCGTCCGGCGCCTCCCAGGACGAGCAGGCCTGCCAGGACTGGACCCGCGACCACAAGGTGATGGCCGTCATCAGCAGCAACCTCACCGACACACTGGTCGCGTGCCTGAAGCAGAAGGGCGTCATCTACTTCAGGGGCGGGGCGATCGTCGACACCGACCAGACCTACCTGCGGACGTACTCCAACGAGGTCCTCACGGGCACCATGACGCTGGACCGCATCTTCCGCGACCAGGTGCAGGCGCTCGTCCGGAAGCGCTGGTTCACCGGCTGGAACACCCTGCAAGGGACCCCAGGGACGATGCCCGTCAAGGTCGGCGTCCTCACCTACGACACCGACAGCTTTACCCGCACCCTGCGCGGCGTCCTGCTGCCCGCGCTCGCGGCTGCCGGCCACGCGCCCGCCGAGGTGGACGTGTTGCAGGTGCACAAGGTGCAGCAGCAGTCCGACACCGCCGCCACCTCGGCGCAGATCAAGAGCGCGGTGCTCCGCCTGCAGCAGGACCGGGTCACGCATGTCGTGCTCGGCGACACGAGCGGCCTGCTCCTCGAGTTCTTCGGCAGCAACGCCCGCAGCCAGAGCTACTACCCGCGGCTCGGCGTGAACTCCGGGGCCGCCGTGCAGGCCATCTACGATGCCGGGCTGGTCGACGACCAGCAGGTCAACGGGGTGGTCGGCAACGGCTGGCTGCCGACCATCGATCTCCCGGCCTCCGACGCCAACCAGCTCGCGAACTCCGAGACCAGGCGCTGCCTCGAGATCATGAAGCGCCGCACCGGTCAGACCTACACCAGCGTCAACGCGGCGACCATCGCGCTCGGCGACTGCGACGGCATGTTCCTGTTCCAGCGGGCCATCGGGCTCGCCACGTCGCTCACCCCGGCGGGCCTGCTTGCCGGCGTGGAGAGGCTGGGTGACAGCTTCGTGTCGCCGCTGCTCGGCCCCACCTACCTGTCGCCGCGCCAGCACGACACGGCGGTCCGGGCCTGGGACACGACCTGGGTCGGGAGCTGTACGTGCATCAAGTACTCGGTCGAGCGCCGCGTCCCCCCGGCCTGACCCGCTGCGTCCGCCCGCCCGCCGTGCGACGGGGTGCCTCGAGCGGACGCCACGGGGGCCAAGGGCGTCAGGCCACCCGGGACATGTGGCGGCCGCCGAAGTTCACACCGTCCACCGCGCCGTCCTCGGCGCGGCTGAAGTAGCCCTT
>JBHEMB010000130.1:0-6686 GCA_046262855.1 Mycobacteriales bacterium
TCCGGACGGACCACCGTGGGGGAACCCGCGATCACGGCATGGGGTCCCACTCACGGTCCTCCCGCCGCAGCCCGCGGTCAACCCCGGACGGCGCGCAGCGCTTCGAGGAACGCGGTCGTCTCGGCTGCGGTGCCGGCGTTCACGCGCAGCCATCCCGCCAACCCCGGACCGGTCGACACGTCCCGGACCAGCACGCCGTGGTCCAGCAGCTGCTGCCACGTGGCCGCGGGTGACTCCCACGGCCCGAACAGCAGGAAGTTCGACTCCGTCGGTACGACGGTCAGCCCGAGCTCGCGGATCCCCGCGACCATCCGGTCGCGCTGGCCCTTCACGGCCTCGACCGTGCCGAGCAGCTCGTCGGTGTGCGCCAGCGCAGCCCGGGCGGCGGCCTGCGTGATGGCGCTCAGGTGATAGGGCAGTCGCACCAGGCGAAGCGCATCGACCACCTCGGCGCCGGCAGCCAGGTAGCCCAGCCGCAGCCCGGCTCCGGCGAAGGCCTTCGACATCGTCCTGCTCACGATGAGCCGCGGGTACCTGTCGAGCAGTGTCACGGCCGAGACGGTGCCGCCGAACTCGGCGTACGCCTCGTCCACGACCACCATGCCGTCGCTGGCATCGCACATGGCCGCAACGACGTCCAGACCGGTGACCGTGCCGGTGGGGTTGTTGGGCGTCGTCAGGAAGGTGATCGCAGGCCGGTGCTTCTCGACGGCCGCGACGGCGCTCTCGGCGTCCAGCGTGAAGTCCGCCGCCCGCCGCTCGGCGACCCATCCGGTGTTGGTGCCGGCGGCGAGCAGCGGGTGCATCGAGTACGACGGCTCGAACCCGAGCGCCACCCGACCCGGGCCACCGAAGGCCTGGCAGACCTGCTGCAGCACCTCGTTGGACCCGTTGGCGGCCCAGACCTGCTCCAGGCTGAGCGGCACACCGGTCACGCGAGTCAGGTAGGCCGCGAGGTCTTCGCGCAGGCCGACGGCCTCGCGGTCCGGGTAACGGTTGAGGGTCGCTGTCGCTTCGGCCACTGCCTTGGCGACGTCGGCGATCAGGGATTCCGACGGCGGGAAGGGGTTCTCGTTGACGTTGAGCTGGATGGCGTCGGGCAGCTGCGGTGCGCCGTACGGCTGCTTCCCGGCGAGGTCCGCTCTGACGGGGAGGCTCACTTCTCGGCGCGCACGTTCACGGCGACCGCGTGCGCCGGCAGGTCCTCGGCGTGCGCGAACGCCGTCACGAGCGGCGCGGCCTTCTCCAGGGCCTCCTGCGTGTACTCCACGAAGGACATCCGCTTGAGGAAGCTCTGCGTCGACAGGCCCGCAGCGAACCGAGCCGTGCCCCCGGTGGGGAGCACGTGGTTGGAACCTGCGAGGTAGTCACCCAGCGAGACCGGTGTCCAGCCGCCCACGAACACAGCGCCGGCGTTGCGGATCTCGCGGGCCCGGGTCGCGGCGTCCGCCGTGATCACCTCGAGGTGCTCGGCCGCCCACGCGTTCACGACCTCGACACCCTGGTCGAGGTCTTCGACGAGCACGGTCGCCGACTGGCCGGTGAGGGCCTCGGTGATGCGCTCGCGGTGCCGGGTCTCGGCGACCTGACTGGCCACCTCGCGGTCGACCGCGTCGGCCAGCTCCGGCGAGTCGGTGACGAGCAGGCACGCGGCCAGCGGGTCGTGCTCGGCTTGGCTGACGAGGTCGGCGGCCACGTGCGCGGGGTGGGCCGTGTCGTCGGCGAGCACAGCGATCTCGGTCGGCCCGGCCTCGGAGTCGATGCCGCAGCGGCCCTGCACGAGCCGTTTCGCGGCGGCGACGTAGACGTTGCCAGGCCCGGTGATCACGTCCACCGGACGAACGCCCTCGACGCCGTAGGCCAGCATCGCGATCGCCTGGGCACCGCCCACGGCGTACACCTCATCGACGCCCAGCAGCGCGCAGACGGCAAGGATCTGCGGGTCCGGCAAGCCTCCGAACTCGGCCTTGGGCGGGGAGGTCACGGCGAGCGACTCGACGCCAGCAACGAGCGCCGGGACGACGTTCATGACGACCGAGCTCGGGTAGCAGACCCGGCCGCCCGGGACGTAGAGCCCGACCCGGTTGACGGGGACCCACCGCTCGGTCACGGTGCCGCCGTCGACGATGCCCACCACCACGTCCTCGCGCAGCTGGGCGGTGCACAGCTCGCGGTGCCGGCGGATCGACTCCTCGATCGCGGCGCGCACGTCGGGGTCGAGCTGCTCGACGGCACCGGCCAGCGCCTCCGAGGGCACCCGGAGATCGGTCAGCGTGACGCCGTCGAAGCGAGCCGTCGCCTCGAGCACGGCCGCGGCACCACGGTCCCGGACGGCCGCAACGACGGGCCGGATGTCCTCGACCGCATGCGCCACATCGACCTCGGCGCGCGGAAGGACCTGCGCGAGGTCGGCGTCGCGACGGCCACGGAGGTCGATCCGGTTCAGCACACCTCAAGGCTACCGTCGGCAGGTGCTCCCCCTCTTCCCGCTGGGCACCGTGCTGTTCCCCGGCCTGGTGCTGCCGTTGCACGTGTTCGAGGAGCGGTACCGCCAGCTGGTGCGCGACCTGCTCGCGCTGCCGGCGGACGAGCAGCGGTTCGGCGTCGTCTGCATCCGCGAGGGACGCGAGGTGGGCGCCGACGGCGTCCGGGCTCTCTACGACGTCGGCTGCACAGCCAGGATCTCCCAGGTCCGCGGCTACGAGGACGGCCGCTACGACCTCGTCACGGTCGGGTCGGAGCTGTTCCACCTCGACGCGCTGCACGACGACCTGCCGTACTTCACGGGCGACGTGACCTGGCTGGACGACCCCCGCGGCGACCCCGCCGAGGTCGGGATCCTCGAGCCGCTCGTCCGGACCGCCTTCACCGAGTACGTCGGTGCGCTGGCCGAAGCGAGCGGCGCGCAGGTCGAGATGCCGGAGCTGCCCGACGACGCGCACGTGCTGGGCCACCTCGTCGGCGCCACCATGGCGCTGGACCTGGCGGACCGGCAGGACCTGCTCGAGCAGCCGGACGGCACGGCCCGGCTCACACGAGGGCTGTCGCTGCTCCGGCGCGAGGCCGGCGTCCTGGCCGCGCTGCGCGCCGTACCCGCTCCGGAGCTGGCCCGGTCGCGCGCCTTCCCGAACTAGCTAGTCCAGCTCCTCGGGCCTGATGAAGGCCGGGATGAGGAAGGCGACCAGCGCGGCCACGGGCCAGATCACGACCGTCCACGGCGCCCGCAAGTGAGTGTCGTCACCGTCCCGGACGCCGAGGAAGAGCTCGACCGCGCCCTGCTTGCGGGTCAGCGCCTCGAACGCCTCCTGCCGGCCCGGCAGCAAGCCGACGTGGGCGGCGACCAGAGCGGCCAGGACCCCGCCGATGGCCAGGGCAGCAACGGTCCATGGGCCTGAGCGGCGTGCGAGGAACCAGCCCAGCAGGCCGCAGGCCGCTCCGGCGACCAGCGTGACGGCCGCGAAGCTCCCGTCGACGCCGATGAAGGCCTTGCTGCTCTCGAGGTACGGGTAGCTCGGCTCACCGCCCGAGAAGACGACGGTGTAGCGCGGCGCGACCGCCGACCAGAGCAAGCCGATGGGCGCGCCGAGCAGCACCATGCCGACGATCACCACGGCGAAGCGGGTCAGGTCCTCCCTGAGCCGGGAAGGCGCCCGTGCGGGGACGACCGTCTGCCACCCCGCCGTGTCCTGCGGACTCGGCGCCGCCCAGACGTCGGCGCTCACGCCCGCACCGCCCGTCGGAACGCCACCGAGGCCACTGCCAGCGCCGCCACTGCAACCGCCACGCACACTCCCAGGTCCACAACGATCAGCCCGGTGTCCCACCGGGGCCGGAACGACGACGCGAGCGCGTCCACCGCGTAGGTCGAGGGCACGACGGCGCGCACGCCTCGCAGGACCTCAGGCAGCCGCGCGGACGGGATGATCCCGATGAACAGCACACCGGACATCCCGAGCTGTCCGAGGACCGTCGCCAGCTCCGGGCGCGGCGCGAGCAGGCCGAGCGAGGCCCCGAGCCCAGCGAGCCCCGCACCTGCGAGCGGCAGCACGAGCAGGAGCAGCCACAGGTGCCCGAGCGGCAGGCCGTAGACGAGCGCCCCCACCACCGCGGTGAGCACGGCGCCGGGGAACGTGAAGCTGGCGTAGGCGGCCGCGGTCGCGAGCACGACGGTCGCCCCCGAGACGGGCAGCGTCGCGTAGTGGTCGAGAGCTCCCGACGCGCGCAGCGCACCGAACCGCTGGGCGAGAAGGTTGAGCGCCACGAACGCGACCACCAGGACGGTCGAGCCGGCGACGACCTGCTGCGCGGTGGTGTCGCTGGTCTCGTCGACGACACCGCGGAGCAGCAGCAGGATGCCGAGCGACTGCAGGGTCGCCACGAACAGCAGCGGGACGCGCGCAGCACGGGCCCGGCTCAGCTGTCCGCCGTACAGGGCGGCAAAGCCGTTCACTGGCGCTCCAGATCGCTGGAGCTGCCGCCGAGCGCCTCGTAGACGTCCTCGAGGGTGGGCGTCGTGAGCGTGAAGTCGTCGAGCAGAGCGAGGGTCACGCCGGTGGTCAGGTCCGTCAGCGCCGCTCGAGCCTCCGCCGCGGGCAGCCGCAGGCTCCACCGCCGGCCGTCCACGGCCGCCCTCGCGCGCAGCGGGTGGTCGGGCGCCTCGTCCCGCCACACCAGTTCGAGCCGGACGTCGTCGGACACGAGCGCCTTGAGCCGACCTGGGGTGTCGCACGCGATGAGCCGGCCTCGGTCCATGACCCCGACCCGGTCGAGGACCTGCTCGGCCTCGAGGACGTTGTGGGTCACGAGCACGACCGTGGCGGTGCGGGCGCGGATGGCGTCCCAGACCCGGCGGCGAGCGGCCGCGTCGAGGCCAGCGGTGGGCTCGTCCAGCACCAGCAACCATCGGTCGCCGATGAGCGCCGTCGCCACCTCCGCGAGCCGGCGCTCACCTCCGCTGAGCCGGCAGAGCGGGCGGGCCCGCAGCGCGGACAACCCCAGCTCCTCCAGCAGCCGATCTGTCGCTCTGGCGGCCTCGGCCTTGGCCAGCCCGCGCAGCCGCCCCGTCGTCTGGACCGCGATGCCGACGGGCAGCTCGTGCAGCGCCGGCTCGGTCTGCGCCAGGTAGGCGAGCTGTCGGCTGGCCGCGCGCGCGTCGCCGGTGACGTCGCACCCGTGCAACGTCACCGTTCCCTGCTCAGGACGCAGTACGCCGACGAGCTGGCGGACCAGGGTGGTCTTGCCCGCGCCGTTCGGACCGAGCAGGCCGAAGACCTCACCGGTGCCGATCTCGAAGGAGACGTCATCGGTGACCCGCGCCTCGCCGCGGTGCGTGGTGAGCCCTCGGACCGAGACAGCGGACGTCCGTGGCGGTGCCTCGGTCGTCGTCACCCGACCACGGTACGGGAACCGCGGCGCCGCGGCCTGCTCGTGCCTCGGGGGACCACTACCCTGCGCGCGTGACCTCTCGACGGCTCCTTGCGCTCGCGCTGCCCGTGGTGCTCGCGGGCTGCAGCGGCGGGTCGAGCGGGGCCGCGCCGTCACCGCCGCCGTTCACCGCACCGGCGCCCGGCGTCACGCTGCCGCCCGACGCCTTGAGCAAGCTCGTCCCTGCGCCCGACGAGGTACCCCCGGGGATGGTGCTGATCGTCAAGGGCAGCGGCCCACGTGACCTCATGACGGTCGCCGCCTACAGCTCCACCGGCACCGGCGCGGCGGCGACCGCGGCGGTGAGCGCTGCCGCGGCCAAGCTGCGCGCCCACGGCTTCCGGCGCGCCTATGTCGCGCAGTACGTGGACAGCGCCACCGGCGCCGTGATCTCCGTCGTGGCCTCCTCGTTCGCGACCGCCGCCGGCGCCGCGGCGGACTTCGCCGACGACGAGAGGGCCCGCTCGGGCTCGCCCACCGTTGTCGAGAAGGTCGGCGAGGCGTCCTCGGCCACCGTTCAGACCATGCAGGGCTCGGTCGCGACCCAGCTGCTGCTGCTGCGCTTCCGGCAGGGCACGACCACCTGGTCGCTGGCCTACCAGGCCGCCCCGAAGGCGGAGCCCGCCGTGGCAGTCGCCCTGGCGAAGCTCCTGGCGGCCCGCGCCCGCTAGCCCTCGCTGAGCTACTGCCAGCCCTCGCTCGCGCGCCAGACGAGGATGTCGAGGATGCGCAGCTTGGTGACCGGGCAGCCGGCTTCCTCCGCCGCGAGCTGCAGCTCGGTGAAGGCGTCGCGCTCCGTCTGCAGGTCCGCGCGCATCTGCGTGCACAGCAGCCGCATGAACTCCTGCCAGGCCCGGTCGAGGGTGCGCGGCAGCACGCCCGGGGCCGTGTAGGCCTCGAAGATCCGGCTGTCGTAGATGGGGACCAGGTCGGGGCGCTTGCGGTGCAGCACCTTGCTGACGATGGTGCCGCGTACCCCCCGGCCCGCGTACCGGGGCTCGTCCAGGATCCCGAACAGGCCGGCGACGCACATGACGTGGTCGTCGTCGGCGTCCTCGAGCGACACCTCGGGCAGGTCCGCGACCGCCTCGAGGGCCGGCATCATCTCGCGCAGCAGGGCGAACCTGCCCGCGTCGATGTGCACGCCCATGAGGACCGGCGCGAGCAGGTCGCCGTCGACCAGCTGGGGCGAGCCGTTGGTCTGCAGCAGGTCGTAGCCCGGGTAGGAGTACCCGTTGCGGATGTCGAGGTAGTCGAGGAGG
>JBHEMB010000131.1:0-9555 GCA_046262855.1 Mycobacteriales bacterium
AGCGCATCGAGATCGACGGGCTGACCCACCTGCGATGGACGTTCGGCACCCCACGGGTGCTGGTGCTCGGCCACCTCGACACGGTCTGGCCGCTCGGGACCCTGGACCGCTGGCCGTTCCGGGTCGACGGCGACGTGGCCACCGGTCCGGGCGTCTTCGACATGAAGGCGGGTGCCGTGCAGGCGCTGCACGCACTGTCCCTACTGCCCTCCCTCGACGGCATCTGCCTGCTGCTCAACGTCGATGAGGAGATCGGCTCGCCCACCTCGCGGTCGTTGATCCTCGAAAGCGTCCACGGCTGCACGGCAGCGCTGGTCTGCGAACCGGCGGCCGGCCTCGCGCTGAAGACGGCCCGCAAGGGCATCGGCCGGTACGACGTGACCGTGACCGGACGCGCCGCGCATGCCGGGCTCGAGCCGGAGAAGGGCATCAACGCCACAGTCGGGGTTGCCCAGGCGGTGCTCGCGCTGTCGGCGCTGGGGGACCCCGCCGCCGGCACGTCCGTGACCCCCACCGTGCTCTCGGCCGGGACGACCACGAACACGGTGCCTGCCTCGGCAACCGTCGCTGTCGACGTACGGGCTGTTCTCCCTTCCGAGCTCTCGCGCGTCGACACCGCGGTGCGAGGCCTCTGCGTACCGCTGGAAGCGGCCGCTGTGTCCGTGTCCGGCGGCATCAACCGGCCACCGCTCGACGCGTCGTCCTCGGCCTCGCTGTTCGCGCTCGCGCAACGGCTTTCCCCTGAACTGCAAGGGATCGCGGTCGGTGGCGGGTCCGACGGGAACTTCACCGCCGGGGCCGGGGTGGCCACGCTCGACGGGCTGGGAGCCGTCGGCGCAGGGGCGCACGCCGAGGGCGAGCACGTGCTCGTGTCGCACATGGAACCGCGGGCCCAGCTGCTCGCCGCGCTGCTGGGGGAGCTGCTGTGACGTCCTTGCTGCTGCAAGGCGGCCGGGTCGTCGACCCCGGCAACGGCGTCGACGAGGTCCGCGACCTGCTCGTCGTGGACGGGCGCGTGGCGACCGGCGGGGACCCCGACACCGTCATCGACTGCACCGGCCTGGTCGTGGGGCCGGGCTTCATCGACCTGCACTCGCACGTGCACTCGATCGCGGGCCAGCGGCTGCAGGCGTTCGATGGTGTCACGACCGCCCTCGACCTCGAAGCCGGTCTGCTGCCGGTGGCGAAGGCCTACGCGGATGCGGCCGCTCAGGGCCGACCGCTGAACTACGGCTTCTCCGCGTCGTGGGGCGGCGCCCGGGCGCGGGTGCTGTGCGGCATCGAGGAGAACGCGAGCATCCTCACCGCCCTGTCGGTGCTGGGCAACGAGCACTGGCAGCGGTCGTCCACGACGGCTGAGCTCGACGCCTGGTTGGGCGTGCTGTCGGACGAGCTGTCCGACGGGGCGCTGGGCATCGGGGTGCTGATGGGGTACGCGCCGCGGACCGACCCGGCCGAGCTGGTCGCGGTCGCGCGGCTCGCCGCATCGGTCGGCGTGCCGACGTACACGCATGTCCGCGAGATCGTCGAGGCCGATCCGACCACGCCCGTCGACGGCTCGGGCGAGATCGCGCAGGTCGCCGCGCTGACCGGCGCCCACATGCACCACTGCCACGTGAACTCGACGTCGCGCCGGCACATCGACCGCGTTCTGGCCACCTTGGCTGCCGCTCAGGCCGAGGGGTCGCGGGTGACCGTGGAGACCTATCCCTACGGCGCGGGTTCGACGGGCATCGGGGCGTTCTTCCTCGAGCCGTCGCGGCTGCCGGCGTGGGGGCTGACACCGTCCTCGCTCACCGTGGTGCAGACCGGTGAGGTGATCGCCGACGAGGCACGGCTACGGCAGCTGCGGGCCGAGGAGCCCGGGCTACCGGTCATCGTGAGCTTCCTCGACGAGGAGACGGACGCGGCACTGCTCACCGCCTCGCTGGCGTTCCCCGACGCCATCGTCGCGAGCGACGCGATGCCGGTGCTCTGGGGGGCCGTGCACGACACCCGGGAGTGGCCGCTGCCGCCCGAGGGGCAGACGCACCCGCGCACCGCGGGCACCTACGCGAAGGCGCTGCGGCTGATGGTGCGCTCCGGGCTGTGGTCGTGGTCGGAGGCGTTCCGCCGCTGCTCCTGGCTGCCTGCGCAGGTGCTCTCCTTCGCGCCCGCCGCCCGCGCGAAGGGTCACCTCGGCGTGGGCGCGGAC
Source organism: Mycobacteriales bacterium (assembly GCA_046262855.1). Taxonomy (GTDB): domain Bacteria; phylum Actinomycetota; class Actinomycetes; order Mycobacteriales; family SCTD01; genus RYN-111. The sequence continues at coordinate 2,195 of JBHEMB010000131.1, forward strand.
GCCGACGTCGTGGTCCTGGACCCGTCCCGGATCAGCGACGCCGCGACGTACAGCTCGCCGACGCTGCCCTCCGTCGGGGTCCGCCACCTGCTGGTGTCCGGCACGCCGGTGATCCGCGACGGGGCCCTCGTCCAGGACGCCTACCCCGGCCGCCCCCTCCGCGCCCTCTGAACCCCCCCACCCCCCCGCCCGATGAATGAGTTCATGCGGGGGTGGGGGTGAGGTCCTTGGTGAGGGCGCCGGCGGCGAGGGGGACGAGGACGAGGAAGGCGAGCGGGAGCAGCCAGACCACCGGGTAGGCGTAGCCGACGGTGATCGTCCGGGGCTGGTTGAGCACCGGCGGCTGTGCCGCGGGTGGCACCTGTGGCGCGGTCACGTCCGGCACGGTCGTGTCGGGGATCGTGGGACTACCGGCGGACAGGTCAGGCGTGACCGCGACGGGCGCCTCGGTCGGCACGTCCACGGGGACGTCCGGCCGGTCCTCAGCGACCTCCGTCACTGCCAGCACCATCACTGGGGGGCCGATCTTGTTGGCGTCGCTGCGCGTCGGCGAGGAGAACACCACGCGCCACGCATCGGTGGGCGTCACCTTCGTCGCGTCCGGCAGCAGCGCGACGCCGGTCGCCCTGACCAACCCCTCGAGCAGCGGCGCGAGGTCCGCGTGCAGGTGCGGCGCGGGCTTCTCGACGTAGCTCACCACCGCGTGCTGGTCGCAGTCCACCGGCGGCGGCTGCGAGATCGAGCCCTCGGTCGAGGTGATCGGCGCTGCCACCAGGCAGGCCTGCAGGTGAGCCGTCTCCGGCTGCGCACTGCCGTCGGACTGGGCGACGTCGAGCGGAACGTCGAGAGTCCCGGCGGTGACCGTGCCCGCGACGCCGCTGTACGGGAAGGCAAGGTAGGTCCGCGCCGTCTCCTGACCTGCGTCGTACCCGACGTGCAGCGTCCCGGCCGGGTACGGCGAGAGCGGGACGTCGACCGGCGGGGGCGCCGGAAGGGAGCCGGTGGTCACGCACCCGGACGCCGCTGCGCAGGTCGGGTTCGGCTGGTACCAAGCCGCGGCGGTCGGCGCCAGCGTGGTGGTCCCGTCGGCGCTGGCGACCGGCACGAAGCCGATCGCGACGCCGCCCGCGACGAAGGCCGCCGTCACGAACCGGACCATCCGGCGGCTCATCGCTGACGCGCCTTCACGGCGGCGACGAGGCCGTGCGCCTCATCCAGCAGCAGCTCCATCTCGGCCCGCTCCGCGGCGGCGAGCCGGCGGCCCGCCTGGATGCTGGCCAGCCCCGCGCCGAGGGCGACCAGGGCGAGGCCACCGATCGCTCCGCTGACGACGGCAGGCACCTGCAGTGCCACGTACAGGGTGCGGGCAGCCACCCGCCAGCCGAGGCCGATCGCGACGAAGCCGCCGAGGACCAGACCGATGAACAGCGTGAGGCTCGGTGCGGCGGGGTCCCTCGTCCAGGCCGGGCGGTTCACTGCTCGTCCTCGACGGTGCTCCGCAGCTCCGCCAGCAGCCCCCGCAGCTCGCTCAGCTGCCGGCTCCGCTCGGCCGCGTCGGCCCGCTTGGCGTCGATGTTGACGACGGTGAGCCCGACGAGGACCAGCGCGATGCCGGTGAAACCCGCGCTCACCAGGTAGGGAATCTGCAGGGCCACGTTGGTGAGCCCCGCGGTCTTGCCCCAGGCGATGACCAGCAGCACCATGCCGACGGCCGAGGTACCGATCCCGGCCCAGGTGACGAGGTGCGGCGTCGCTCGCAGGACAGCGAGCCGGCGGGTGAGGCCCGTCAGCCGGCCCGGTGCCGTCGACACCTCAGCGGTCACAAGCCCAGTCTGCAGCACATCGAGGCCGTCGAGGGCTACCTGGGTCATCGGTTCCTCCCACTGGAGATGAGATCGGCGTGCAAGCTGTCGTGGATCCGCGCCGCCATGCCCGGCCCGATGCCGCGGACCTGCACGAGATCGTCGACGTCCGCCGCCCGGACACCCTCGACGGAGCCGAACGCGTCGAGCAGGGCGGCCTCGCGGGATGCTCCGAGGCCGGGTACGACGACAGCGAGCGCCTCCTCGTGGGGAACTGGCTGCGCCGGGAGCCCATGGCCGGCGGATCGCTCGATCGCCGCGACGCTGCCGCCGAGGTAGGCCTCGACGACGCCGGGGTCGTTGCGGACGATGTCCGGGGTTCCGGCCGCGATCACCTCGCCGTCGGCCATGCAGATAATGCGGTCAGAGAGACCCATGATGAGCGGGATGTCGTGCTCGATGATGATGAGCGTGAGGTCGAGCTCGTCCTTGAGCCGCACCAGCAGCCGGCCCAGCGCCTCGGTCTCCTTCTGGGCAACACCCGAGCTGGGCTCGTCGAGCAGCAGCAGCTGCGGCTGCAGGGCGACCAGGCAGGCGATCTCGGTGATCCGCCGGGTGCCCGTCGAGAGCTCCTGGATCTGGCTGGAGCGGTAGCGCTCGAGTCCCATCCACGCGACGAGGGCTTCCGCCTTGGCGAGCTTGCGCTTCTCACCGCCCCTGAAGCCGAGCAGGGACGGCACCAGCCGGGTCGGGTCGACGCGCTCGAAGGACAGCTGCACGCACTCGAGGACCGTCAGGGTCGGGAACAGCGCCGCGTCCTGGAACGACCGGATGAGACCCATCCGCCCACGGGCTTCCGGGCCCAGTCCGGTGACGTCGCGTCCGCCGTACACGACGGTGCCCTCGTCAGCCTTCGTGAAGCCGGCCAGCAGCTCGAAGGTCGTGGTCTTGCCGGCGCCGTTGGGGCCGATCAGACCGAGCGTCTCGCCCGGCCGCACGTCGAAGCTGACACCACGGACGGCCCGGACGCCGCCGAAGGACTTGCGCAGGTCGGTGACCTCGAGCAGCACGCCCGATGCGGAGTGCCTGCGACGCTTGGGCCGCTCGAGCGCAGGTGCCACGCCGGAGCCGGCGTCGTAGTCGTTGAAGCCGCGCTCCGCCGAGTACACCGCGTCGACGTCGACCCCCGCCCGGCGGGCGAGGGCGTTCGCGATCCGGTCGCGGGCCGGCGTGACGAGCCCGCCGAGACCGCCCGGCAGGTACATGATGACCAGCAGCTGGCCGAACGAGGTGGCGGCCAGACCGAGGGCGCCGAAGTGCAGGAACTGCACGCCCTCGACGAAGACGGCGCCGAGCACAGGGCCGGTGAGCAGCCCGATACCGCCGAGAACGGCGATCTTGACGACGTCGATGCTCAGCGACGTCTGGAAGCTCTCCGACGACAGCGATGCGAGCGAGTGCCCGTAGAGCGCCCCGCCGAGGCCGGCGACGAAGCCCGCCAACGCGAAGCCCTGCAGCTTCACCTGCGCCGCCGGCACGGTGAACGAGCGGGCTGCATCCTCGTTGTCGCGGACCGCGATGAGCCGGCCCCCGAGGCTGCCCTTGCGCACGTTGCGGGCGAACGGCAGCGCGAACAGGACGGTGGCGAGGCCGACGTAGTAGTAGCTGTGACCGGTGTCGAACGCGAAGTCGCCGACCGTCGGACGGCCGGGGTCCTTGCCGGACCCGAGCATCCAGTCCTGCTGCAGCAGGTCATCGCTCATCGTCAGCGCGAACCCGAGGGTCGTGACCGTGAGCAGCAGGCCCTTGACCCGCAGCGCCGGCAGCCCGATCAGCACGGACACCGCCGCCGATGCCAGTCCGGCGTAGAAGAAGGACTCGAAGAAGTTCCCGGTACGGCGGGAGACCTGGAAGGACACGACGGCGCCCACCGCCCCGATGGCGAACTGACCGAGGGAGAGCTGGCCGCCCAGGCCGGTGACGATGCCGACCGACAGACCTGTGATCGTGAGCCCGAAGATCTCGGTGACGATGACCGCGTTGGTGTTGTTGATGACCAGCGGCAGCAGCACCAGGCCGGCAAGGACGGTCAGGCCGAGAAGGGGGCCGAGCAGCTGGACGCTGCGCACGTTGCGGATGGCCTGCGGCAACGGCCGCGCGGCCTGCACCGCCGTCCACGAGCCCTTCTCCTCCGTGCGACCGACGACCGCCTTCTGCACGAGGAGCGTGAGGACGATGATCACGAACAGCACTCGCGTCGTGAGCCCGGCAGCCGCGTAGTTCCAGAGCACGAGCTGCTCCACGACACCGACGGCGACACCGGCGAACAGCGCCTTCGGAAGGGACTGCATCTTGCCGAGCACTGCGCCGGTCAACGCGATCAGGAGCAGGTGGGGACCGAAGGAGTCCGGAGCGCTGAAGCCCTGGGTGGGCTGGGTGAGGATCGCGCTGAAGGCGGCGACGGCACCGGCGATGCCCCAGGCCAGCGAGCTCATCCGCGAGGAGAAGACACCCGCCATCCGGGCTGCCTCCGGGTTCGCCGCCGCTGCCCGGATGCCCATGCCGTAGCGGCTGAACTTGAGGAACATGCCGACGATGAGCACGACGATGGGTGAGAAGATGAGCATCGCCGAGTACGCGTGCGTGATCTTCAGCGCGCCGATGAAGAAGGTCGGCGTGAAGCCGGGTTGGGGGTAGATCGAGCCGGCCCCGGCCTGGCTGTTGATGACCAGCGCGAACAGTCCGAGGAACTGGCCGACGCCCAGCGTGGCGACCACGCTCATGATGGCCGGTGCCTTGCGAAGGCGGCGTACGACGGCGAGCTCAGCCAAAGCACCCAGGCTGGCGGAGAGCGCGAGCGCGGGCAGGATCGCGACCACGTAAGGGATGTGCCACTTGACGACCTCGATGCCGAAGAATGCGGCACCGAAGGCCCCGATCTGGCCGTGCGCGAAGTTGATGATGCGGTTGCTGCGGTAGATGAGCACGAGTCCGACAGCGAGCAGCCCGTAGGTGAGCCCGGTGATGACGCCGAGGCTCAGCACGGGGAAGGGCGACTCCCAGTGCCCGCTGCTGGTCTTGCTCGTGTCGATGCTGTCGGGCAGCACGACGTAGAGCAGCTGCAGGACGATGCCGGCGCCGAGGAGCAGGCGAAGCACTGTCTTCGGCGTGAGGGTCTCCCGGACGGCACCGAGGGCCCGTTCGACGTACAAGCTCATGTCTTGGTCTCCTCGTGCTTGGAGGCACCCTCGAGGAAGACCGCGCGCAGCAGGTCGTCTCGCTCCAGCAACTGCTGGGCCGGACCGTCGAACCGCATCTCGCCCTTCTCCATGAAGTAGGCGTGGTCGACGAGCGACAGCGCGATGTTGACGCTCTGCTCGACGAGCACGACCGCCGTACCGGTCTCGTTGATCTTGCGGACCATCTCGAGCAGCTGGCCGACGATGACCGGTGCAAGCCCGAGCGAGAGCTCGTCGATGAGGAGCAGCTTGGGCTGCAGGATCAGCGCCTTCGACAGGCCGAGCATCTGTTGCTCGCCGCCGGACATGGTGGCCGCCAGCGACGTACGTCGCTCGTAGAGCCGCGGGAACGCTTCGAAGCACTCCTCGATTGCGGCGTCGACGCGGGGCTTGTCCCTGCCGAGGATGTAGCCGAAGGTGCGCAGGTTCTCGACGACGTCCATGGTGCCGAACACCGCCCGGCCACCCGGGACCTGCGTGATGCCCAGGGGGACCCGGCGCTCGGCATCCAGGTAGGTGATGTCCTCACCGCGGAAGCGCACGGTGCCCTTGCTCGGCAGGCCGATCCCGGAGATGACCTTCAGCAGCGTGGACTTGCCGGCGCCGTTGGTGCCGAGCAGAGCGACCATCTCGCCGTCGTCGACGGTGAAGTCGACGTCGAAGAGCACCTGCAGCTGGCCGTAGGAGAAGTCGATGCCCCTGGCCTGCAGCATCGGCAGCTTGCCGCCGCGCTGCTTGATCACCCGGATGTCCTCGGACTCGAGGACCTCGTCGATCATCCGGTCCAGGTCCTTGTTGATCAGCTTGCGGGCACTGCGGATGATGAGCCCCGCCGCGATTCCCGGGAACGCCAGCGCAACCATCGAACCGGTGGTGCCGTACCGGTCGTTGACCGACGAGAGCAGCAGGATGCCGAGCAGGGAGCCGCTCGCTGTGAAGATGCCGGTCAGGGCAGCGGCGTGCGGCCGGTAGCGGGCGTCGATGATGGACATGACCGACGCGGTCAGGCCGGGTATGAGGATCGCGATGAGCGACTGCCCCAGCGCGAAGAACAGGCAGGTCAGCGCGAAGATCGGCATCAGCCCGCCGAGGGCGATGCAGGAGACGGCGAGGCCCACCGCGAGGCCTGCGTTGCTGAGGACCTTGGCGGGGTCCTTGGCAAACTCCTTCTCGGCGCGCCCGCCGTAGAGGACCAGCGCGCCGATGCCGACGGCGTTGATGCCGGAGAAGAACAGCCCTCGTTCCGAAGGCGAGAGCCCCCAGCGCTGGGTGAGGAACGCCGACAGGAAGGTGAGGAACGGGATCACGAGGATCCCGAAGACGAAGTAGCCGACGGCGATGCGCTGGACGGTGGGGATGAGCAGCAGCCGGCGGACGATCTCGAAGAAGCCGAGCGCGACGTCCTCCTGGCTGAGGTCGGCACGCGCGCCCGCGACCCGCTCGTGCTCCTCCTCGCGGATGAGGTCGGTGTCGAACCTGCCGGGCTCCGGGTCACGCAGGCCGAGGGAGTACAGGCTCGCGAGCAGCGACGTGGCACCCATGATGACGAAGACGCCACGCCAGGTGAGGTCGAACGGGCCGGTCAGCAGCGCCACGAACAGGGGGGCGATGACCTGCCCGAGCACGGCGAAGCTCTGGTAGATCGAGAGCACCCGGACGCGGGCAGCGGGTGGGTAGGCGTTGGTGAGGAAGGGCGGGTGGAGCGAGAGCACCGACCCGGTCGACAGGCCGTCGAGCACGAGCACCGCGAGCAGTGCGAACAGGCTCGTCACGAAGCCGGTGGTCAAGGTGATGACGGACCAGGCGACGCCGGTGGTGATGCACAGCAGGGCCATCCGTCCGCGCTTCTGCGCGAGGGCCGCGATGGGAAGGGGCGCCAGGATCGTCGCGAGGAACGCGAGGGTGCGAGCGCCGGCGATCGCGCCCAGGCCGAGCCCGAGGGCGCGGCTCACCTCGGGCGTCAGGATCGTGAAGGCCTGCGCCTGGAAGAGGTCGACGACGCCGAGCAGGCCGAGCGCCGTCAGCGGGTACGGCGTGAGGCCGAACCGCTTCAGGACGGGCCGCAGCGGCTCGCTCTGCTGATGGCCGGTGACGCCGAGGGTGGCGCGTGCGGCGGCACGCCGCGCTTCCCGGGTGGCGACATCGCCGGCGAGGCTCGTGGGGGCGTCCAGCAGCTCGGTCACGTGCTCCTCCGCTTGCTCTGGAACTCGCGGTACCAGCCGGTCTCGCCGATGCGGTGGCCGGTGCCGTCCAGGAGGACGACGTTGACGTAGTGCTGCTCGTCGCCGACGCCGTCAGGGGCGGGCGGCAGGTTGTCGAG
>JBHEMB010000132.1:0-4242 GCA_046262855.1 Mycobacteriales bacterium
CTACTCACCCGTCCTCCGCCAAGCCGACCTCCCCACCACCGAAGTCCCCTGGTGGGCCGGCCGCCGCCTCCGCTACGAGTACCAATGATCAAACTGGGATCGAATCAGCTGCGCGAGAATCGGCGTTAGCCGCCACGCTGGGTGAGGATGACGGCGTCACGCTGGCTGCGGACGAGGCTCGGTGACGAAGGCTCCGTCCCGGGGTTTGGGGTGGGGCCTTGGTCGTCGTTGGTCGTCGCATTGACGGCGTGATGCTTGTCGTGTCGCGCTGCTTGGCTACTCGGCGGTGACTTCGGTGATGGCGGCGCGTGCCGCGGACTCGTCGACGATGGTCTTGTTCGCGGCGAAGGTCGCGACTAGGGCTTGCAGGGCGAGGTTGTTCACCGTTCGGGGTAGCCCTCGGCTGGTCTGGTGGATCAGGGCGGTGGCGTCGTCGCTGAACAGCTGGTCGCTGCGGCCGACGAGCTTGAGGTGGTGACTGAGGTAGTCCTTGGTCTCCGTCTCGGTCATGCCGGGCAGGGCGTAGCGGAGCATGATCCGCTGGTCGAGGGCAGCGAAGCTGCCGAGCTTGATCCGGCGGCGCAGGGTGGGTTGGCCGAGGAGCAGCCCGGTGAACGGCGCGACACTGTCCATCTCCGAGTTCGTCAGCAATCTCAGCTCCTCGAGCTGGTCGGCTGAGAGCAGGTGCGCTTCGTCGACCGCGACGATCACGGCTCGGCCGCGTTCGTGTTTCTCGGCCGCGAGGTGGTCCATGGTCTGGGCGATCAGGCTGGCGGTGTGGAAGCGGGGGACGCCACCGAGGCCGCTGACGAGGGCGGCGTAGAGGCCGCGGGCACCGACGGCCGGGTTGGGTAGGTAGATCACGGTGTGTCGGGAGGCGTCGAGTTCGGCGAGGGCGGCGCGGAGCGCGACGGTCTTGCCGGCTCCGACCTCGCCGGTGATGACGCCGAGGGCGTTCTCGCTGATGCACCAGCGGATCCGGGCGACCGCTTCGGCGTGGCCGGCGTGCCGGTGCAGCATCGACGGGGCGAGGTCGCGGCGGAACGGGGTGCGGGTGAACCCGAAGTACGACCCCAGCTGGTCCAGGCTCATCGGGGCTCCTCGCGGTTGCTGGGGTGACCAGCGTCTGCTCGTGGCTCGTTGAGCAGCGCGGCGAAGCCGGCCGGTTCGGGTTGCAGGTCCGGGTCCGGCTGGGCGTCGGGTGCCGGCTGGCTGGTGCTGGCCAGGGCGAGCAGGTCGGTGTCGTAGGTCAGTCCGTCGATGTCGGCGGGCGGGACCGCAACAGAAGTCCGCAAGCTGTCGGGCAGGGCTGGCTCGGACAGCTGCGCGTACTGCAGCCGCTGGCCCAGCGCGCGGGTGTGCCGGGTCTCGATCAGCCGCAGGTAGTCGATCCCGGTCGGGGTGACCGGCGGGGGCACGTCGGTGTGTGCTTTGGGGTGGACGTGCCGGCCGATCCGGAACGGCACGGCCTTCCCGCAGGGCCGGCCGTGATGACGGACGTCGATGTCGGACAGGTCGAACGGGTCGAAGACCAGCTCGACCTTGCTGCCGGCCAACGCCGCGTCGACCTCGTAGAGGTTGCCCTGCAGGCTGACCGTGGCGGTCTTGGTCACGGTCCGCCACTCACCCCAGCGGAACGCCTCGACGAGCAGACCCGTCGGGACCGGGACGGGCGGCCCGGCGGACAGGAACCGTGCCAGCGGCGCCATCCCGGTCTCAGTGTGGACGCGCTGGTGGTAGACCTGCTCGACCCAGGCGGTGAACAGGCTGTTGAGCTCCACCAAGCTGCCAACGCTGCTCCCGGCGATCGTCCCGTCCCTGCCCGGATCGCTTGAGTGGCAGCTGATCTCGACGAGGAACTGGTCCCGGACGGTCTTGAAGAACCTTTCGATCTTCCCTCTGCCGGCGGGTCTACCTGGCTGGCTGTGGCTGAGCCGGATGCTGAGCACCGCGCAGGCCCGCCGCAGCCCGCTGTCGATGAACATGGCTCCGTTGTCGACATAGCACTGGGCCGGTCGACCACGAGCGGCGAGGGCGACCTTGAGCGTCTCGCGCAGCGCCACGGCGTTCTCCGCGTAGCCCCAGCGGGCCGCCACGACGGCCCTGGAGTGGTCGTCCAGGAACGCGATCAGGATCGCCTTGCGGCCCGCGATGTGCGGGCCGTGCAGCGCGTCGCCGACCCACCGGACGTTCGGCTGCTCGGCTTCGAACCGGCCGAACACGGCCAGCGGCGCGCCGTCCGGACGCGCACGGGTCAGGCCGGCCGCAGCGAAGTGCCGCTGCAACGTCCGGGCCGAGGGGGCGAACCCGCCGTGCGCGGCGAGCACGGCCGCGACCTGCGCGGCGGTCCGGTCCGGCGCCTCGGTCTTGAGCGCCACCGCCAGCTCCAGCACCTGCGCCGGCGTCACCGGATGCACCCGCCGCGGCGCCGGCACCAGCGCGGCGAACCCTCCCGCGCGGGAGACCCGCACCGGCGACCCGAACGGCCCCAGGTGCGACTTGGCCGCGATCGCCCGGACCAGCCGGCCGCGCTGCTTGGTGCTCAACGCCTCGTTCAAGGCCTCGGAGATCAGGCCGTAGCGGAACAGGCCCACCTCCCTCGCCCGGGCCCTGCCGGCGGTGTCCCGATCCTGCTCCTTGGTCACGCTGCTGCCCTTCACCTGCCGGGCCCGCCCTGCCGCGGGCCGATCGGGACAGCCCATCGGGTTACGGAGCCGCGGCCCAGAGCGAGTTGGTGTTGCGAGCCACCGCCGGCGCCCACCCCGGATCAGGACCGCCCGGGGTGAGCAGCCGACCACCGGCCACCACCGAGGCCAGCCGCCACGGCGAGCACGACCCACCCAGCCGGCGGGCCACCGCCGCGGCCAGCGCCCCGAGCAGCTCGACCACCGCGGCGACCGGCTCGCTGGTGGGAGCCGGGACGGCGAAGTCGGCGCCCAGCACGGCGGCGGCCGCGGCCAGCACCGCGAGCACCCGGTCACCGACCGCGCTGACCCGGCGCAGCCAGCCCCGCACCGTCGAGGCCGGCACCCGCAGCCACGCCGCGATCGGCCGGTGCCCTTGGCCGGCAGCCTTGGCCAGCAGTGCCGCACCGATCACCGTCACCGCGTCCGCTCGACGCAGTAGCACGCTCGCCGGCAGCAGCACCTGCGTCCGCCGACAACCCCGGCAACGTGCCCGGCGCGGCAGCAGCCGACCCGCCCCCCGAACGATCCGTTCCCGAGCCCAGCCCCACGGCCCGAGCACGGCCCCGCACCCGGTAGCGGGACAACGCAGTTGTCCTGAGCGCAGGTCGTTCTCGACCGTCGCAGCGTCCAGCCCTACCGTCAACACCGGTGCACTCCAATGCACCAAGACGGCCCTTCCGTGTCGCCAAGACATGCGGGAGGGCCGTCGCCTACCTCACGACGTCCTCACCCTGACGTCGCACACCAACAACAACAACACCCAAACGATCAAGCCGTCGCTCGACGAGCTGGATCACCTCGCCGCGACGCGTTCGTACTCAGCCAGGCTGGCGGTCAACACGTTTACTTCGCCGCCTGGTAAGGCAGCCGCACTTCGTGACCTGACCGGGGGTGTGAGGGTCCCCATCGCGGCTGGTCGGCGTGTCGGCTGGTGTGTGGGGCCGTCCCGTGATCTTTCGCGATAGTGGATCATGAAGGATACGAGACGGCTAGATGCCGGTGTGCTGGCGCGCGAGGAGCGGGAGGAGCTGCTGGCCCGGCTGGGCCGGGTGTTCCAACATGGTGACTGGAGAACGCGTCCGCTCTCGGCCGTCGGCCCGGGACCACACACGACCAGCATGAACCGGGCCTCAAACCAAGATAAGGTCTGGTACGAAGTGCGGTTGCCTGCTACACTTGACGGTATGGAGCGTCTGGCCACGAGCGGTGCCGGCTGCTGTCGCGGCCGGGGAGCGGCGGCATGGCGGCCGTTCAGCGCCGTAGGCAAGTAGCGAGACATGGCAGACCCTCCCAACATCGCTGTTGCCCTCGCACGGTTGAAGAGCAACGAACAAGAAGACACTGAGCCGCCGGTGATCAACACTGAGGACGACGAACCCTATGTCGTCGTACTCAGCATCGATGTCGGTGACCGCACCCTCGACGGTGTCCTCGGCGCGGTTTCCCCTCCGCCGTCCCAGCTGTTCCGCGTCGGCCCGATGGAGGACATCGACAAAGGCGACCTCAAGCCAGCACCGCCCAACCAACTATGGAACCTTGACGGCAACCCTGCCCC
>JBHEMB010000133.1:0-16122 GCA_046262855.1 Mycobacteriales bacterium
GTGACGGGCGGATCGGTGACGGCCTCGTCCTTCGACCCGTCCGTGCTGGGGGTGCCGCGCGCGTCGCTCGAGGACCTCCGGGGTGGGGACGCTGCGCTGAACGCCGGCGTCGTGCGGGACCTGCTCTCCGGCAAGCCCGGACCGGTGCGGGATGCGGTGCTGCTCAACGCCGCCGCGGCGCTGGCGGCCTACGACGCGGCTGCCGGACCGCTCGAGGAGCGGCTGGCCGCGGGCCTCGGCAAGGCTGCTGCGGCGCTCGACTCAGGAGAGGCAGCGGCCGTCCTCGACCGCTGGGTGGAGGTCTCGCAGCGGCTCGGCTGAAAACCGGGTCGTGCCTGTCGGTGCTGTCCGGCAGGGTGTCTGAGGTGAGCCTTCCGCCCGCCGCCCGTCGCTACCTGCTGTCGGTGCTGGTGTCCCGGTTCGGCACCGGGCTCACGCTGCCCTTCACCCTGATCATGCTGCACGAGGTGCGCGGGATCCCGCTGCCGACCGTCGGTCTGCTGCTGGCCGTACCAGGGGCGGTGGGGCTGGCTGCGGTGCCGCTCGGCGGGGTGCTCATCGACCGGTTCGGTGCGCGTGCCGTCCTGGCCGGCTGCCTGCTGCTGCAGGCGTCGGGGCAGGCCGCGCTCGCCTTCGCCACCCGGCCGTCGCTGGTCCTGGTCGCCCTGCTGCTGAACGGGATCGGGCTCGGGCCGTCGTTCCCGGCCGGCAACGCGCTGCTCGCCGGTCTGGTCACGGAGGCGTCGCAGGTGGGCCGCGCGTACGGGCTGCAGTTCACGGCGATCAACGCCGCCATCGGCGTGGGGACGCTCGTGTCCTCCGCGGTCGTCGACGTGCACCGGGCCGGCACGTTCGAGGTGTTGTTCGTCGGCTGTGCCGTGGCCTGCGTGACGGCGGCGCTGCTGCTGCCGCGCACGGCACGCCGAGCCCGCCCGGTCGACGCCGGCTCCTCGTCGTACCGGGTGGTCCTCGCCGATGTCGTGTTCCGGCGGGTCTGCCTGGCCTCGTTCCTGTTCGCGATGACGGGCTATGCCGCGCTGGACTCCGGCTTCCCGGCATTTGCGCGCGTCGAGGGCTCGGTGCCGCCGGCGACGATCGCGCTGGCGTTCACGGTGAACACGGTGCTCATCGTGTCGCTGCAGCTGCCGGTGCTGCGCTGGGTACGGGCGTGGCGGCGGACGCAGGCGCTCGCTCTCGCGGCGGTGCTGTGGGGGCTGTCGTGGCTGCTGCTCGGGTTGCACGCGTCGACGCCGGTCGTCCTGGTGTTCGCGGCGCTGTTCGGCCTCGGGGAGGTGTTCATGTCGCCGGCCATGCAGCCGCTGGTGAACGCGCTGGCGTCGGATGAGCTGCGCGGTCGCTACAACGCGCTGTCGGGCGCGATGTTCTCCGTCGCCTTCGTGGTGTCGCCGGCGCTGTCGGGGCTGCTGATCGGCAACGACCTGGGAGGGGTCTGGATCGCCTTCCTGGTCATCGGCTCCATGGGCACTGCGCTGGTGCTGCTCTCGCTGCGCACCCGGCTGACCGACCTGCAGGACGGGCTGCTGTCGGCTACGGCTCCAGTCCCAGGCTGAACGTGGCCTCCAGGTCGTGCTTGCTGTAGGCCTGGAACGCGACCAGCGTCTGCGTCGCGGTGATGCCCTCGACCTTGTTGAGGCGCCCGGCGATGACGTCGGCCAGCTGGTCGTGCTCGCGGACCCGGACCAGCGCGACGAGGTCGACGTCGCCGGCGACGCTGTAGACCTCACTGACGCCGTCGAGGTCGGCGACGGCCTGGGCGACCTCGGGGATCCGGTCGACGGCGCAGCTGATGTTGACGATCGCGGTGATCACCCGAGCAACTCCTTCAGGTCGTGGCAGCTGTCGCCAACCTAACTGCGTGCCTCCACTTCTTCACACCCGCGGGCTCGAGCGACCGGGCTCTGAGCGTGGGAGAGTCCCCGTCAGGCCGGGCGGGCGTGAACATGTGGAGGCACTCGGGGTCAGGAGGCGCGGGCGGGGCGACTCAGGGGGCGCAGGGCGCGCTCGTCGCGGAACGGGTCGACGCGCGCCGGCGCGAGGTCCCCGAGCCAGTTGCGCAGCCGGCCGGCGCCGGACGCGGGGGAGGCCCAGGTGCCGCGGACCAGCCGCACCCCGTCGGACTCCAGCCAGCGCAGCACGCAGCCCACCTCCTCCGCGGTCGCGGCGGGCAACGGCCCGGGACCGGGCAGCACGGTCTCGGCAGTGGCGACCAGCGCCTCCACGTAGGGCAGCGGCGAGGCACCTCGGGGTACGACGGAAGCGCCCGCCAACCTGCCGTGCCGCACCACCACGAGCTCCCACCCGAGCGACGGCGTGGGCCGCGCGGCCACGAGCTCCTCGACCGACGTCAGCGACACCAGCCGCTGCAAGCGGGCGACCGAGCGCACCAGCGCGGTGAGCCGGTCGCGCGCCACCGACGCGTCCTCGAACCGCTCCGCAGCCGACAGCGCGGCGATCCGCCGCGCCAGCACGTCCACGACCGGACCCGCGTCGGAGCGGACCAGGCTGCGGAAGGCGTCCGCGTGCCGCGCGTACAGCTCTACCGACTCACCCTCGAAGGGCCCGAGGCACGGCGCTCCGCACCGGCCCATCTCGGCCAGGACGCAGGCGGCCGTCGGCGTCCGGATCGAGAGCCGCTTCGAGCACTGCCGCAACGGGATCGCCTCGTGCACAGCGGCGAGCACCAGCTCGGCGGTGCGGGCGGACCCGAACGGCCCGAGGTAGACGGCCCCGTCGTCCAGCACCCGCCGCACGAGTGACAGCCGCGGGAACGCCTCCACGGTGAGCTTCACCCAGGACGCCTTCTCAGGGAACTTGGAGCGGCGGTTGTAGCGCGGGCGGTGCTCGGCGATCAGCCGCAGCTCGCGCACCTCGGCCTCGAGGTCCGTGGCGCACACGACGGGGTCGACCCGCTCGCAGATGCCGACCATCTCGACCATCCGGGTCCGCTGCTCGGACGCGGTGAAGTAGTTGCGCACCCGGGACCGGAGGTCGCGCGACTTGCCCACGTAGAGCACCCGGCCCTGGCCGTCTCGGAACAGGTACACCCCCGGGGCATGCGGCAGCGCGTCCGCGAGCCCACGCTTGCGCCGTACGCCTTCCGGCACGAGTGAGGTGAAGGTCCGCAGCTCCTCGACCGTCTGGACGCCGAGGTTGCCCAGCCTGGCGATGATCCCGTGCAGGACGTCGACGGTCGCGCGCGCGTCGTGCAGCGCGCGGTGGTCCGGAGTCGTCCCGGCGCCGAAGACCCGGGCGAGGGTCGAGAGCTTGCAGTTGGGCGCCTCGTCCCGGGTGAGCACCCGCCGGGCCAGCACCGCGGTGTCCAGCGAAGCAGGCCGCGGCCACTCCAGGCCGAGGGACAGGCAGCCCGACCGAAGGAACCCGAGGTCGAAGGGCGCGTTGTGCGCGACCAGGACCGTGCCACGGCAGAACTCCATGAACGCGGGCAGCGCCTGGTCGAGGCGCGGCGCCGAAGCCACCATCGCGTCGGTGATCCCGGTGAGCACCTGGATGAACGGCGGGATGGTGACCGTGGGGTTGACCAGCGTCTGGAACTCCCCGACCACCTCCCCGCCCCGCACCTTCACCGCCCCGATCTCGGTGATGGCGCAGTCGAGGTGCGACCCGCCGGTGGTCTCCAGGTCGACGACGACGAAGGTGGTCTCCCGCAAGGGCGTCCCCAGCTCGTCGAGCGTCATCTGCACACGACGGACGGTAGGCAGCACCTCTGACATGCGACCCGAAGACGCGCCGACATAGGGTCAACGGATGAGGCGAGAGCGCGTCGTGGCAGCCGCTGCCGCGGCGACTCTCCTGGCCGGGATCGTCAGTGCCGGCAACGTCGACGCGGCTCCCGAGCGGTCGCCGATCCGCACCGAACGGCAGGTCGTCGAGCTGCCCGGCGGCCCGACCTTCGACAAGCCGGTACGGCTGCCGACGACGCTTTACCTACCCGATCAGAAGACCCCGGCTCCTGCCGTCATCGTCAGCCCGGGCTTCGGCCAGACGGAGCGGGACGTCGCTGCCGACGCCCGCTACCTCGCCGGCCGCGGGTACGTCGCGCTGGCCTGGACGATGCGCGGGTTCCAGCTCTTCAACACGCAGGCCGGCCGGATCGCGCTCGACGCCCCCGACACCGAGGTGAAGGACCTGCAGGGCCTGATCGACCTGCTGGCGAAGCGGAAGGACGTCCTGCAGGACGGTCCCGGCGACCCGCGCGTCGGCCTGATGGGCGAGTCCTACGGCGGTGGCATCGCGCTGATGGGCGCCAGCCTCGACAAGCGGGTCGACGCCATCGTCCCCGTGATCGCCTGGAACTCGCTGCGCACCGCCTTGCTCCCAGGGGGTGTCTTCAAGGCCGAGTACGCCGCCATCTTCTTCAGCCTCGCGGCCCGAAGCGGCTGCGCGCTGTTCGCCCAGCGGATCTGCACGACCTACACCCGCCTCGCCGAGACCGGCGTCGCCGGCACCCGCGATCAACGGCTGCTCGACTACTCGAGCCCAGACGTCGGCCGCATCACGGCGCCGACCCTGCTGGTGCAGGGCGAGGACGACACCCTGTTCCCCCTCAGCGAGTCTCTCACGACAGCAAAGGCCTTGCAGGCCAAGGGAACTCCCGTCGCGCTGCGTTGGCTGCGCGGTGGTCACGACCGCAGCTTCAGCAGCGCCGCAGAGGCGCGGATCCGCCGCATGGCTGGCAGCTGGTTCGACCGCTACCTCAAGCGCCGGACCAACAGCACCGGGCCGCTCTTCCAGTGGCACCGCAGCACCGGCGTGGACGGCACCTCCGAAACGTTGCCGACGACCGCACCGACATCGCTCGCGCTGGACGGCGGCCAGAAGTCGGTGAGCAACCCCGCCGGCGGCCGGCCCGCGAGCGTCAGCAGCCTGCCCGGCGCTGGGGAGATCGGGGGGCTCGCCGGCGACCTCAGCCTCGACGTACCCGGCCAGAGCGCGAGCTGGGAGACGCCGGTGCTGCGCAGCACCCGAGAGATCGTCGGCGCCGGCACCTTGCGGGTCCACGTCGAGAGCACGACGGGTACGGCCGTGCTGTTCGCCAAGGTCCTGGACGTCTCTCCGGAGGGCAACGCCCGCCTTCCGAACGGGCAGGTCGCCCCGGTACGTGTCCGGAGCGGCGACGTCACCATCACGCTGCCTGCGCTCGCGCACGTCGTGCCCGCGGGGCATCGCATCCGCGTGACGCTCGCCTCGACCGACCTCGGCTATGCCGGTCCCACGCGCCCGGCGACGTACAGGCTGTCGAAGCCGCAGCTGGCCCTCCCGCTGCTCCCGTTGTCCAAGGCCAAGGGGTACGGCGGGCTGGCGCTCGTGGCGAGTCTCATCGCGCTCGGGATCGTGCTCCTCGGCGCCGTCGTGTGGGCGCGCCGGCACCGGAAGGCGCCCGACCTCGGTGACGACGACGCGGCACCCGTCGTCATCCGCGGTCTCGCGAAGTCCTACGCCGACGGGTTGCGGGCAGTGGACGGCATCGACCTGGTCGTGGAGAAGGGCCAGGTGCTCGGGCTGCTCGGGCCCAACGGCGCCGGCAAGACCACGACGCTGCGGATGCTCGCAGGCCTGATCAAGCCCAGCGAGGGCTCGGTCCAGCTGTTCGGCCGCGAGGTCACGAGCGGCGCGCCGGTGCTCAACCGGGTCGGGCTGTTCATCGAGGGGCCGGGGCTGCTGCCGCACCTTACGGGCCGCGACAACCTGCGGCTGTACTGGACCAGCACGGCGCCCTCGATGGCGGGCTCCTTCGTCGAGGAGGCGCTCGACATCGCCGGCCTGGGCAGCGCGGTCGACCGTCCGGTGCGGACCTACAGCCACGGCATGAAGCAGCGGCTCGCCCTCGCGCAGGCGATGCTCGGCCGGCCCGACCTGCTGGTGCTCGACGAGCCGACCAACGGGCTGGATCCCCCGCAGATCAAGGAGATCCGCGAGGTGCTGAAGCGGATCGCCGCGACCGGTCGGACCGTTCTCGTCAGCAGCCACCTGCTGTCGGAGGTCGAGCAGACGTGCACGCACGTCGCCGTCATGAGCAAGGGGAAGATGGTCGCGAACGGTCGTGTCGACGAGCTGCTCGCAGACGAGGACACCGTACGGATCGAGGTGGACGACCTGACCGCAGCGGTGGCCGTGCTCCGGGACCTCGACACCGAGGTCGTCGACGGTGCCCTCGTCGTGCACCTGCGCAGCGAGCCCAGGACGCACGTCGTCGCGCGGCTCGTGGAGGCCGGTGTCGGCGTCGGCGGCGTCGCGTCACGCAGGCGGCTCGAAGACGTGTTCCTCGAGCTGACGTCGCCATGATCGCCGTCGAGCTCAAGCGGCAGGCGAAGCGCCGCCGGACGCTCTACGCGTTCCTGGCCCTGATCGCGATCCCCGTGATCGTCATGACCGCGCTGCTGACCAACGGCGGACCTCCGCGGGAGGGCCGCCCGCCCGAGCTCGTCGACGTCGCGTCCTCGAGCGGGCTGAACTTCGCGCTGTTCATGCTGCTCGCGACGTCGCAGTTCCTGCTCGTGGTGGTCGTCTCGTTGTTCGCCGGCGACGCGGTGGCCAGCGAGGGTCAGTGGGGGTCGCTGCGATACCTGCTGACCCGGCCCATCCCACGCTTCCGGCTGCTCCGCACGAAGCTCGTCGTGGCCGCCGCGTACGCCACGGCCGCGGTGGTGCTCGTCCCGGTCGCCTCGCTCGCGATGGGCACCGTTGCGTTCGGGTGGTCCTCGGTGCAGACACCGCTGGCCGGCGCCCTGGGTGTCAACACGGGACTGAGCCGGCTCGCCCTCTCCACGGCGTACGTCGTGGCCTGCATGGCTGACGTCGTCGCCCTGGCGTTCCTGTTCTCGACGATGACGGACGCACCGCTGACCGCCGTCGGGGGAGCTGTGGTGCTGGTCGTCGTGAGCGAGATCCTCGACCAGGTGTCGGCCCTCGGGTCGGTCCGCGAGTACCTGCCGACGCACTACTGGCTGGCGTGGCTCGACCTGCTCGTCGACCCGGTGGACGCGGGCGCGATGACGAAGGGGCTGCTGGAGATGCTGCCGTGGGCCGTCGTCCCGCTGCTGCTGGCCTTCTGGAACTTCCGCCGCAAGGACATCCTCAGCTAGCACCCGACATAGGGTTGCGCCGTGCCCGTGCCGCTGCCTGGTCCTGACACGCGATGGCGCTGCCGCCAGTGCGGCAACCTGACGCGCTTCGACGTGAACCGGTCGACCCGCGCCCAGGAGTACGTGCACGTCGACCTCGCCGGCGAGCAGGTCGTCGAGGAGCGTCAGGTCACACAGGACGTCGTCGAGCACGTGTCGTGCCGCTGGTGCTCCGCGGTCGACGCGGTCGAGGTCGTCCCGAGGCCGACGGCGAGCTAGTGGACCTCCCGGCCGAGGTCCGGGCCCAGGTGCTGCAGCTCGCGGCGGAGCACCTCGGCAGCCTCAAGCCGGAGCTCGTGCCCGGCAACCTCCAGCGCGTCTACCGGTTCACCCCCGCCAAGCGCGCCAGGCTCGGGGCGGCCGCCCTGCTGAGAGCGCTCGACGACGACCCCGGGTTCCGGCAGGGGGTGGCCGCACGCGCGACCGATGCCGAGACCGACGTCGAGCGGGCAGCGGCTGCCTACCTGCAGCGCAGCACGGGCTGGGAGGAGCTCGTCGCCCAGGTGGCGGAGCAGCTCGAGGCACGCACGGCCGCCGCGCAGGAGAAGGGCCGGCTCGACGCCGTACAGCGGCTGACCGAGCAGCTGGCGCAGACCCGCGCCGCGGGCCGGGAGGAGATCGCGCAGCTCAGGGCGCAGCTGGCCGAAGCGCAGGCGGACGCTCAGGCACTGCGCCGGAAGGTGCGCGAGATGGGGGACCGGGCCGGGCGCGCGGAGGCCGCCCAGCGGCAGGCGGAGGCCGACCGGGACGCCGCGCTGGAGGCGCTGACGCCGTACGAGCAGCAGCTGGCGGCGTTGCAGCAGGCCTTGAAGGAGCGGGCCGCGCAACCGGCGCCGCAGAGCACGAGGCGGGACGACGAGCTTCGGCTCCGGCTGCTGCTCGACACCCTGCTCGGCGCCGCGCAGGGCCTGCGCCGGGAGCTCGCGCTGCCGCCCGCAGAGGGCCGCCCGGCGGATGCGCTCGCGAGCGACTACGCACCCGCGCCCCGCAACACCGGCACGGAGCCGGACCTCGCGAGCCTGCTCGTGCTGCCGCACGCGCACCTGCTCGTCGACGGCTACAACGTCACGAAGACGGCGTACCCGCAGCTCACCCTCGAGCAGCAGCGGACCAGGCTCACGACCGGCCTGAGCGCGCTGGCGGCCCGGACGTCGGTGGAGGTGACCGTCGTGTTCGACGGCGCCGACGGCCACGCCCGGACGGCCGCGCCGCGGGGTGTCCGGGTGCTGTTCTCCCGCACCGGCGAGACCGCCGACGAGGTGCTGCGCCGGCTGGCCGCCCACGAGCCGCAGGGCCGTCCCGTCGTGGTGGTGAGCAGTGACCGGGAGGTCGCGGAGGGGGTACGGCGGTCAGGCGCCCGAGCCGTCGCGTCCGCGGAGCTGGTCCGGCTGCTGGCGCACTGATCTGTCGGACCCGGTTCGTAGGTTGCGGGGCACGGCCGCCCGAGCCGTCGGAGAAGTGGAGCGGAAGGTGCGGATCGACTGCGACACGTGCGCGGTGCGCGACGTGCAGTGCGGCGACTGCGTGATGACGGTGCTGCTGGGCGCTCCGGGGGTCTACGAGGTGGACCCGGGGGAGGCACACGCGCTCGACGTGCTCGCGGATCAGGGACTGGTGCCCCGTTCGCGGCTTGTGCCCCTCAGTGTTCCGGTTTCCGGGCACGAGCTGCCGGGCTCAAGGGCGGGTTGAGACTCGCGACACGTCAGGGGCCTGCGGTTGTCCCTGCTGGTTGCTCCCCGGTAACCTCGTGGGCGGCCCACCGGCGCGACAGCACCTCACACGGAGGGGCGGCACCAGGGCCACCGCCGAGTCCGCGAAGGCCCCCAGCCCGAGCGGAGCCGGGGAACCACGTTCCCCTGGGGTGAATCGGCGCCAAGGACCGGAGAACCCGGGCAGCGGCGCCGTAGGGCCAACTTCCGGCCCGAACCCGTCAGCTCACCCGGTAGGCGGTAGAGGAAGAAGGAGACCCGCCTCCCTTGGCGAGCCCCCGCAAGTCCCTGCGCCCCCTGTTCGTCGTCGCGATCGCCGCTTCTGGCGTGCTGAGCGTGCTCCCGGGCACCAGCTCGGCCGACCCGAGGCCCACGCTCAGCCAGGTCCAAGCGCAGATGAACGCGCTGAACGCCAAGGTCGACGACGCGGTGGAGGCCTACGCCAACGCCAAGATCGAGCTGTCGGCTGCCAGCCGCCGCGCTGCGGTCGCCCAGGCCCGGGTCAAGGCCGCACAGGCCCAGCTCGATGCCGTGAAGCGCCGGATGGGCGCGGTCGCTGCGGCGGCCTACCGCTCGGGTGGCGCGGACCAGTTCGTGACCCTGGTCAGCACGAGCACCCCCCAGACCTTCCTGGACAGGGCAGCCTCGCTCGAGCGCGTCGCCTCCGGCCAGAGCGCCCAGATGGCGGCGGCCGCCACCGCGCGGCACCGCCTCGCGAACGTCGAGGCAGAAGCTGCCCACGAGCGCGCAGCCCAGGCAGCGGTGGCCAAGGCCATGGCCAAGCAGAAGGCCTCGATCGAGAGCGCCCTGGCCGAGCAGCAGCACCTGTTCAGCAGCCTCAAGGCCGACCAGCAGCGCAAGCTGCGGGCCGCTCAGCGCGCCGCTGCTGCCCGGGCCCGCGCCTCGCGCAGCCGCAGCTTCGACATCCCGACCTACAACGGGCCCGCCAGCGGGCGGGCGGCCGTCGCGGTGCAGGCGGCCTACGACAAGCTGGGCAGCCCCTACCAGTGGGGCGCTTCCGGCCCCAGCCGCTTCGACTGCTCCGGCCTGACCATGTGGTCCTGGGGCAAGGCCGGCGTGTCGCTCCCGCACTCGAGCCAGGCGCAGTACTCCAGCGGCCAGCACGTCAGCCGCAGTGACCTGCAGCCGGGCGATCTGACCTTCTACGGCTCCCCGATCCACCACGTCGGCATCTACATCGGCAACGGGCGAATGATCAGCGCGCCGCACTCCGGTGACGTCGTGAAGATCCAGGACGCCTTCCGTAGCGACTACGCGGGTGCCGTCCGCCCGTAGGTACCACCCTGCTTGTGCAGTCGCCCTCGTGAACGGGAGACTGCACCCGGCGTCGACCTTCCCCCGGCGTCGTGAACGGAGGCACGGTGCGCGAGCTCCACGTCGTCGCGGTGAGCGAAGACGGTCGGCACGTCCTGCTGGCCGCCCGTCGAGGCTCGGCCAAGGGCGCGTTCAAGGTGGCGCTCGACGCCACGCTGGCTGCCGCGGTCCGCGGCGACCTGCCGCGACCCGGGGACGACGAGATCCCGGACATCTCTCCCAAGGAGATCCAGGCGCGGCTGCGCACCGGTGAGTCGGTCGAGCAGATCGCCCGCGCGGCGGGTGTCCCGGCCGCGCGCGTCGCGCGCTACTCCGGTCCGGTGCAGGGCGAGATGGCGCGCGTGATCGACGCCACCCGCTCCGCCTACGTCGTCCGCGGCCGGCTCGGCCGCTCGGCCGTGGATCTCGGTACGGCGGTGGACGCGGCGCTCGAGCACGGCGGGGCGGACCTCGAGGACACCGACTGGTCCACTCACCGGCGCGAGGACGGCAGCTGGCTGGTCACCGTCCGCTGGTTCGCGCGCAAGCGCAGCCGCACGGCCTCGTGGGTGTACGACCCGGCGCAGCGGGTGGTGACGCCGACCGACCCGGCGTCGGCGGCGCTGGCCCACCAGGAGTCCGAGGAGGCGACCGCGAAGCGGCGGCCGCCTGCCGCGCCGAGGAAGGCTGCCGCTGCGAGAGCGCCCGAGAAGGGCCCGGCCAAGAAGGCGCCTGCGAACAAGGCGCCTGCGAACAAGGTGGCTGCCAAGAAGGCGACTGCGAGCAAGGTGGCTGCGAAGAAGGCGCCTGCGAGCAAAGTGGCCGCGAAGAAGGCGCCTGCGAGCAAGGCCGCCGCGAAGAAGGCCACTGCGAACAAGGCCGCCGCCAAGCGGCCCACGACGAAGCAGGCGGCGCCGGTCAAGAGGGGGGCGCCGGTCAGGAAGCCCGTCCCGGTGAAGACGGCTCCTGCTGCGAAGCGGGCCGCGGTGAAGAAGGCGGTCGGCAAGCCGGCCACCCGGCCCCATCGCGCGTTGCGGGTAGTCCCGGATCCGGAACCCCTGTCCCGCAAGGGTTCTGCGAGCAAGCAGCGTGCGAGCGTCCCTGCCTGGGCCGACGTCCTGCTGGGCACCACGCCCGGAGCCGACCGCTGACCAGATTCGCCGCTTTCCTGCTCGGTGGGCTGCTCCTCCTGGCCGGGTGCACGAGCTCCGAGAACACCCAAGAGGACTCCTCCCTCGCACGGCTCGACCAGGCCATCTCGGCCCTCACGTCTGCCCGCGGTGCGGTGCTGCGTGCGGTCGAAGCGGTGCAGGCCGGTGCCCGTGCCCTCGATGCGACGGACGCCATCTGCGCCCAGGGCCATGGCATTGCGGCCCGCAGCCGCCAGCGCACCGGTGCGAGCGACGTCACCCGTGCGAGGACGGGGGTGCAGAACCTGCCGACCCTGGTGACCAACTACCGCGCCGCACTCAGCTCCCTCGACAAAGCGCGTACGGCGGTGAGCGGGACGGCCCGCTCCGCTCTTGAGAACGTGGTGCGCGACGGACAGCGCGAGGCGAAGGCAGTGGCGCAGTTCCAGGCGGTCGTGCGAAGCGCGTGGCAGCAGTACGTCTCCCTCGACGGTCAGGAACGGCTCTGGATCAAGCGGGCCGTGACGCCGTGGTACCGCACCGACAAGGAGGCTGCCGACGCGTACGCCGTGCTCGTCCAGCCCGGCCGCCACTTCCTGGTGGTGGCCCGCACCCAGCTGGCGCGGGCCTCCGCGGCGTTGCAGACCCCGACGGCCGTGCAGAGCGCCACCCTGGCCGCCGCCAACCGAGCCCTGGCCACCCTCCACCCCTCGCCATGACTCGCCATTCATGGGGGGAGGGGGGGTCGCCTAGGCTTGGCTGGTGAGGTCACCGCTGCGCCGTGCCGAGCGCGCGGTGGCAGCGGCCATCGCCTTGCAGCTGTTGCTCGCCGTACCGAGTGCGCTGGCCCTGGGGCCGAGCGGACATGCCTCTGAGGCGGTCGCGGCCAACCGGGCGCAGGCGGTACGCCAGGCGGACGCCGACCGCGCGCTGGCCGTGCGGGCCCTGCTGGCCTGCAGGGCCGAGGCGGTCCTGGACCGGGACAAGGCGGCGTTCCTGGCCGACCTGGACCCGACCCAGCGGCGGTTCCTCGCGCAGCAGTCGGCGGTCTTCGACAACCTCACGGCGCTGCGATTCTCGGGCTGGCGCTACGAGCTCGACGTGGCCGACGAGCGGCCGCACACGCCGGCCCTCGATGCCGCTCGCGGCACGTGGTGGGCGCCTCGGGTGGCGCTGCGGTACTCGATCGCCGGCTACGACCGCACCCCCACGCAGGAGGAGCAGGGCCTCACCTTCGTCCAGCGGCAGCACCGCTGGTACCTGGCCTCTGACAGCGACTTCGCGAGCAGCGGGCACCCGAGCCAGCGCAACCTCTGGGACACCGGGACGCTCCGCGTCACGAGGGGTCGCTTCTGCCTGGTGCTGGCGCACCCCGCGGGCGCCGGGATGGCCGCGCTCGCGCAGCGGGAGTGCGACGCGGCGGTGCCGAGGGTGACCGCGGTGTGGGGGACCGACTGGCTCCGCAGGGTGGTGCTCGTCGTCCCGGACACAGCGACGGAGCTGAAGCAGCTGGTCCCCGACGTGGGCGACCTGAGCAACATCGCTGCGGTCGCGACGGCAGAGCTGTTCGACCCCGGCACCGGCTACCACCCGGTGGGTGACCGCGTCATCGTGAACCCGAAGAACTTCAGACGGCTCGGCCCGGTCGGCCGCCGGGTCGTGCTCACCCACGAGGTCACGCACGTGGCCTCGCGCGGGGTCACCGGCCCGCACGCGCCCACCTGGTTCGTCGAGGGGCTGGCGGACTACGTGGGTTTCCTGCACGTCGACATCCCGCTGTCCCTGAGCGCCTCCGAGCTGCGCAAGGCGATGCGCGCCGGCCACATCCCGACGGCGCTGCCCGCGGACAGTGCCTTCTCGGGCGGGCGCGCCGACCTCGCAGCGACGTACGAGCAGAGCTGGCTCGCGGTCACCCTGATCGCTGAGCGCTACGGCCGAGCGACCATGCTCAAGCTGTACCGCGACATCGGCACCGGCACCCGCGCCGACGCGCTCGACGTGGCTTTCGCGAAGGACCTGCACACGACCGTCGGGGCGTTCACGAGGAGCTGGACAGCGAGCTTGAAGCACCGGCTGCTGTGAGGGCAGCCTGGCTGGTCCTGGTGCTCTGCCTCGTCGGCGCGATCGCGACCGTGCTGCTGACGGTGCCGTTCCCGGTGCTCTCCGGCGCCCATCCGCACATCGACGTGCTGCGCGACTTCACCCCCGCACAGCTGGCCCGCGAGCAGTCCTATCACGCAGCGGTCCGCCCGCCGGCGTACCTGTCCTTGGTGCTTTCCCTTGTCATTGCTGGATTCTTGGGCCTGACGAGGTGGGGCGGCAGGCTGGTCGCCGGGATGCCGGGGCACTGGAGCGTGAAGGTGCTGCTCGGCACTGCGCTGGTCTTCGCGCTCGGCCAGCTAGCGACGCTGCCGTTCGACGTGCAGGCCGAGCGGGTGCTGCGGCGCTACGGGCTGTCGACGCAGAACTGGGCGGGCTGGACCGACGACCTGCTGCGCGGCCTTGGCATCAGGGTCGCCACCACGTGGCTCGTGCTGGTCGTGCTGCTCGCGCTCGCGCGCAAGTGGCCGACGACCTGGTGGCTGCCCGGCGCGGTCGTCGCGGCCGTGTTCACGATGGTGGCCTCGTTCGCGTATCCAGTCGTCATCGAGCCGGCCTTCAACTCCTTCACGCCGTTGCCCGCCGGCCAGCTGCGGACGGACCTGCTCGCTCTCGCGCACCGTGACGGCCTCAGGGTGAGCGACGTGCTGGTGGCCGACGCGTCCAAGCGGACCACGGCGCTGAACGCCTATGTCAGCGGCTTCGGGAGCACTCGCCGGATCGTCGTCTACGACACGCTGCTGCGGGAGGCATCGGACAAGGAGGTCGAGCTCGTCGTCGCCCACGAGCTCGGGCACGCGA
Organism: Mycobacteriales bacterium; assembly: GCA_046262855.1. Lineage (GTDB taxonomy): Bacteria > Actinomycetota > Actinomycetes > Mycobacteriales > SCTD01 > RYN-111. The sequence continues at coordinate 14,218 of JBHEMB010000133.1, forward strand.
AACGCAAGGATGTGCTGCACGGCACGGTGATCGGAGCGTTCGGCGCAGCTGCCGCTGTGATCGCCATCTACCTGCTGCTGTCGTGGTCGGGACTGCTCGCGCGGATCGGTGCGGCGTCTCCGTCGGACCCGCGTGTGGTGCCGCTCGTGCTGTTCCTGGCGGCCGCGGCGCCGCTGCTGCTCGCGCCGCTGACGAACCTCGTGTCCCGGCACGTCGAGTCGCGCGCGGACCTGCATGCCCTCGAGCTGACGCACGACGTCCCGACCTACATCGCGTCGGAGCAGAAGCTCGCGACGACGAACCTCTCCGACCTCGATCCGAACCCCTTGATCTACAGCCTCTTCTTCACGCACCCTTCTGACCCTGAGCGGATCGCGCTCGCGCGCGAGTGGCAGCGCCTGCAGCCATGAGGACGCTGGTCGTCACCAACGACTTCCCACCGCGGCCCGGCGGCATCCAGGCCTATGTGCACTCCCTCGCCGTACGCCAGCCGGCCGACGAGGTGGTGGTCTTCGCCTCGTCCTGGAAGGGGGCGGCCGGGTTCGACGCCGAGCAGCCCTTTCCCGTCGTACGGGCCAAGACGTCGGTGCTGCTGCCGACTCGAGGAGCGCTTCGGCAGGCCCGCGAGATCGCGAGGTCTGAGCGCTGCGACCGGGTGTGGTTCGGAGCCGCCGCGCCGCTCGGGATGCTGGCGCGCGGGCTCGGGCTGCCCTCAGTGGCCTCGACGCACGGCCACGAGGTCGCCTGGGCCAGGCTCCCCGCGCTGCGCCAGGTGCTCGCCAAGGTGGGCCGGGACGTGGACGCTCTCACCTGCCTCGGCGAGTACACGCGGTCCCGCCTTGCGCCAGTCATGCGGGCGCCTCTGACCGACCTCCCACCCGGGGTGGACGCGACCGTGTTCCGGCCGGGGGCAGGGGGGGCGGAGGTACGTCGGAAGCTCGGGCTCTCCGACCGGCCCGTCGTCGCGTGTGTGTCTCGGCTCGTCCCACGCAAGGGGCAGGACGTGTTGATCCGGGCGCTGCCGCTGATCAGGAAGCGGGTGCCGGCTGCCGCCCTGCTGCTCGTGGGGGGCGGGCCACATGGGGCGCGGCTGCGGGAGCTGGCTGCCTCCCTCGGCGTCGCCGATGACGTCGTCATGACCGGCTCGGTGCCGTGGGAGGAGCTGCCGGCCCACCACGATGCTGGTGACGTCTTCGCCATGCCGTGCCGCTCGCGGTATGGCGGCCTCGAGGTCGAGGGGCTCGGCATCGTCTTCCTCGAAGCATCGGCGACCGGAAAGCCGGTCGTGGCGGGACGCTCGGGTGGCTCGCCGGACGCCGTGCGCGACGGCGAGACCGGGTACGTCGTGGACGGCACCTCTGTCGCCGACGTGGCCGATCGGGTCGCCTCGTTGCTCGAGGACCGCGCGACGGCGCAGGCGATGGGAGCCGCGGGTCGCGCGTGGGTGGAGCGGGACTGGCAGTGGGACGTCCTCGCCGCCAGACTGCGCGACCTGCTGTCGGGCTGAGGGCACAGGAGAGATTCAGCCAGCGTGGGATTGGCTGCGGGCAGGCACCCTCGCCGTCGGCTGTTCCCCCGGCGCCGGCGGCGAGGGCTGCCAGCTCGGTCGCGCTTCGTCGTGGCTGAACACCTCTGCCAGCCCGGGCCCGGGCATCCACGTGCATCACTGCAGAGGCGCGGAGGCCGCCCCTCGATGAGGTCCCCAACCCCTGGCGTCCGCCCCTCGCGGCGTGTCCACCCGAGCAGGCCCAAGCAGGGCCACAGACTTAGTAGAACATCACGACGGCGTGTGTCCGATAGCGCTCGAAAGAAAGTTCCACACAGGCGTTTACATGTTCGAATAGGGTGGGTAGAGTACTCGTATGCCCCGCGCCCCCGACGACACCCGACAGCGCAGAGGTGCGC
>JBHEMB010000134.1:0-3077 GCA_046262855.1 Mycobacteriales bacterium
GCGCCCGGATCAAGAAGGCCCGACCGAAAGCCAAGACGGGCCAGGTGACAACAGGAGTCGCCTAGACGCTCCGACACCCGACCCGCCAGACGCAGGCTACGCGCGAACGCTCTCAAGGGTTGACGTCGCTTAGGAACTCAATGACGGGACTCATCCCCGCACTCAATGACCCCGCGGACAGCGACTCCACCAGGTGTTGGCCCTTTGCACCTAAACCAAAGCGCCAACGGCACCGGGGACGGTGCACAGGGCGGGGACAGTTCCCTATATGCGGCAGATGAGTGCCTTCCAGTTAGGTCACGTCGCGACCCGTCTCGCGGTGATGCTTGCCAGAGCAACTGATGGCGTGCAGGCGCGTTTCATCCCCACAGGTCAGCTAAAGCGCGGCGGCGCGTTGAGCCATCTCGGCAAGAACTTCGTCACGAACAGTCCGCTGCGCGGGGCTGTACAACCGTGATCTCAGGAGCTCCTTCTGCTCCCTGAACCGGTCGTCGGCGACGGCGTACGACGCCGGGGGTGTGACTGCACAATCCATGTCGGACTTGCCGTCCCAGAAGAGTGTTCCGGCGAGTCCGGCCTCGACCGCAGCGGGGTGCCAGGTCACGTCGAGGAGCAATGGCCCGGCCCAGGACGTCTCGACCGTGACGCATTCGTGGACCTCCAGCAGGTCCCCGGCGCGCTCCACCAGATCAGGCCAGAGCGCCGGCACGAGCGCGCCGACGACCATCAACCCCTGAGTCATCAGACCCAGAACGGCGAGGTCCTCACGGAGGACCGCGTGCTTCCCAGCGCACGTCCCGAAACCCGCGGAGCGCGTACTCGCTGCATCCGGCGGTGCAGGCCAGGCGTAAGGCAGCTCCTGGACAGCCCGAACAGCTGCGGTGAGGGCATCAGGTGAGGTCACCCGAGCATCCTTGCAGTCTGCCGCCTTGCCGGGTCTGGCGTCGGCTGACACCTCCCGCGGGGGTCGCCTTGGATGCCGTGGCCCGACCGCGCAGAGCCGTTTTCGCTTGTCGCTGACCCAGCGCGATGCTGTCGGTAGCGGCACTCCTCACGTCGATGGCCTACAGGTGCACGGTCAGCGGCAGAAGCGGATGTTCGTGACGGCCGCAACCGGGCCGGGTGACCGATCGCGCCCCGGCTCGGACCGCCTCGCCGTTGGGACCCGGCTCTCCTCCCTGACCGCGAGTTCTCCAGTGCTTCGGCGGCGCTCCGCGCAACGTCCAGGGAATCGGGAAGACAGCACTGACACCGATCGAGTGAGCTGAGCGTGCCGGACGAGGCCGGAAAGGAGAAGCAGTCCGCAAGCCCGTACTCGACGGGCGGCGGCGGGGTCACCTTTGAGCACCGCCTCGGCGCCCTGCTGCTCACCCGGATGCTCACCGCAGGGCCCGTCACAGCGCTGGACGACGGCCCCCCTGAGCGCGTCGCGTTCCAGCAGGCGCCTGCCGCCACGGTCGACGACCTCGTCGTCACCACAACAGCCGCCGACGGGGTCACGACCCTTCGGCACTACATCGCCGTGCGCCGCTCACCGAAGTTCATCACGAGCCACAGGACGACCGGCGAACTCGTCACGAGCCTCGTACGCGCAGATCTGGCAGCGGAGCGGAGCACCGATGTGCCTGTCGAGCACCGACTCGTGGTCGCCGTCTCTGGTCGGCAGACACACGCCCAGGAACTCGCGGAGCTGGCTGTTGTCGCCCGTGGCCAGTCGAACGTTGTCGACTTCGAGTCACTCATCAGAACACCCGGCAAGTTCAAGCTGAGCTCACGGCTCGATCACCTGACGTCCATGGTCGCAGCCGCACTCGCCGTCATTGGCGACGAGACTGCCGGGTCGAATGAACACCGCACGTGGCGTCTCCTTCAGCGCCTCCGGACCTGGCAGGTCGACCTGGAGGAAGGCCAGGAGGACGACTGGACCCGGCTCGTCGCCGACCTGAGACCGGTCGCCATCGACCAGACACGGGAGCAGGCGACGGCCCTCCGCGACCGGTTGGCTCGCCTGGCCGCAGAGCTCGCACAGACCGCCGGCAACCTCGACGCCCAGACGCTCCGCAGGCGCCTCCACGGTCACCTGTCCGCCGCCGCGCACGCCGGCACGGTCGGCTGGACCGGCCTGGCAGCACTCGACGAGCAAGCCCGAGCAACAGTGACGCGAGCCCTCGCCGCAGGCGGCCCGCACGAGCTGCTCCTGCCGCGCACCCGCGCCCGCGTCGACCTTCGGGCGGCCCTCCAGACGGGCGAGAAGCTCCTCGTCGTCGGTGACTCCGGCGTCGGCAAGAGCGCCCTCGTCATGGATGCGACCGAACCTAACCAACTCGGTGACGACGTGCAGGCGCTCGCCGTCAACCTGCGACACCTGCCCAAGACACCTGCGGAACTCCTAGGACTCTTGGAAGGCTCGATCGACGGTCTGCTGGGCCAGATGACCGCCCCAGAGCGGATCCTCGTCGTCGACGCCGCCGAGGCCGCCGCCGAGGATCACGCCGACGTCCTGACGACACTCGTGAGAGCCGCCCAGAAAGACGGTGCCCGCATCGTCGCCGTCACGACGACGGAAGCCGCCGCAGCAGTCAAGGAGCTCCTCAAGGTCGGCGGCCACGCACCCGTCGAGCACACAGTCGATGGGCTCGACGACGAGGAGCTCGCCGCCGTCGCCGAGCACTTCCCGGCGTTGAAGCGACTGGCGTCCGACGCCCGCGGCCGCGAACTGCTGCGTCGCCCAATCGTCGTCGACCTCCTCAGCGGCGCCGGCGACCCGGGTCTGCCGCTGAGTGAGTCTCAGGCGCTGGACCACATCTGGAGTCATCTCGTCCGGAACCAGGAACGCACCAAGTACGGGATGCCGGACGCCCGTCAAGACGTGATGCTGCGCATGGCCGAACATGCTGTGCGCAAGGGCGACGACTCCGTGCTGCTGGCGGACCTCGATCACGACGCTGTCGACGGCCTCCGCCGGTCGGGCCTGCTTCAGCCGGCGAGCCCGCTGCCGTGGGAGCGGGTGCCTGCGTTCAGGCATGACCTGCTCCGTGGCTACTCGATCGCGCGACTGCTCCTCACCGAAGCGGACC
>JBHEMB010000135.1:0-2726 GCA_046262855.1 Mycobacteriales bacterium
ACGACCCGCCGCCGATCCAGCTCTGACGGAGCAGCCAGTCGGTCGAGACGACGGCGAAGCCCAGCGTCGTGACGGCCAGCGTCAGTCCCCTGACCCGGAGCGCCGGCAAGCCGATGACGACCATCACCACTGCGCCCGTGATGCCGGTGAACAGGCACAGGGCAGGGAGCGACCAGCCGTGCGGGGCCCACCGGGTGGTGAGGAAGGCCGCGAGGCCGACCACCCCGAAGTGCCCGAGGCTGACCTGACCACCCCAGCCGAGCAGCATCGTGAGGGCGACGCCGATGAGTGCGTAGATGAGCACCAGGCTGAGCAGGAACTGGTGTCCCGCGGTGTTGAAGTACGGCAGCTGCGGCCAGACCGCGGCGGCCAGCAGGGCTCCGCCGCCGAGCCAGGTGGCCTGGAACCGGACCAGCCCGCTGGAGCGCAACCGGTCGGGGACCCGCAGCACCGGCCGGTCCTCCACGACCGAGCCAGACAGTGCGAACGCCTGGCCGATCGCCTTGCCCCGCACCAGCACGACCAGCAGCGTGAGCCCGAAGACGGCGAGCTCGGCGTCCGCTCCGCTCGAGGTCTTGGCCGCGACGAACTGACCGACGACCCCGATGAGCACGCCGCCCACCAGCGCCATGGGCACCGACACGAAGGCCCCGAACGCCGCCGCCCCGACGGTGAGCAGCAGCAGGTACGGCCCGAGCGTCGCCACGTTGAAGCTGGCCTGATTTGGCGCCTGCAGGACTGCGGTGACCGCCGACAGCGTCCCGGCGATGCCCCAGCTGACCGCGCTCACGCGCTTGACCGAGATGCCGCAGAGCCGCGCCGCGTCAGGGTTGTTGGCGGCGGCGCGAACCTGCTTGCCCGTGAGGGAGTACTTCAGGAAGAGGGCCAGAGCGACGACCAGAGCCGGCACGAGCACGAGCGTCAGGACCGACATGCCGGTGAGCACGACCGAGCCCACCCGCAGCGTCGAGCCGAACGGCTGCGGGTACTGGTTGCCGTGGGACGGGTCCGGGGCGAGCCCGGGGATGTAGGTGATCGCCAGCAGCAGCTGCGAGATGCCCAGCGACAGCAGCAGCAGCGTCACCGGCGACGACGTACGGGCCCGCAGTTTCCCTACGAGGAAGCGCTCGACCACCAGGCCCGTGAACAGGCCGACGGCGATGGCCACTCCGAAGGCGACCCACCAGCTCCAGCCCATGTCGAGCACGAACTTGGCGAGCAGCAGCGCCGAGACGGTGCCCAGCTGGCCGTGGGCCAGGTTCAGGAAGCGGTTGGCCTTGTACACGAGCACGAAGCCAACGGCGAGCAGGCCGACGGACAGGCCGTTCAGCAGTCCTAGGACGAGAGTGCCCGAGTTCATGGCCGACTCCGTGTGGTGACGTCGTGCTGGGTACGTGCTCTGAACAAGGATGGGACGCGCGCGGCGCTTCGTTGCGATCTCACTGCAACCCGACGGTATCAGCGATCTGCGAAACCGAGAAGGATCTTTTCACTCTGATGCACACGGCTCTTGGCAAGGGCCGGCGGGCGTGATGGCCGGAAGGTCGATGGTGCGCAGAATGCCCGGCGCGGCGGCGCAGACCCACGGCACCGAGTTCACCGGCCGGTTGGCCGTGTACGACGGGCTGACGGCCGCCATGTCCTCGATGGCCACCGGGAACGGCAGTTCCACGACCAGCGGCGCATCGCCGACCACTCGTACTCGCCAGCCGGTCGCACCCAGGTCCCAGGCGGGCTCGACGTCGGCCGTGCAGTACCAGTTGGCGGTGAAGCGGACGACTTCCGATCCCCCGGACGCCCCCACGATCGTCATCCGCTGAGCCGCGACCGTGCCCGCCGCCAGCTCACCCGCCACGATCCTCGTCGCCCGGCGCGCGACGGCGACCTCTCCCGTCGACGACCACTCGTCGACGGGATGGCCGGCGGCGCGGCCGACCGTCCGCAGGGAGGGGCCGAACTCCCCCATCAGGTAGGCAGCCCGCCCCGGGTCGAACGACTCGGGCGCGGCGCCGAAACCCATCAGGTCGAACAGCAGCTCGGGCGAGGGTCGCTGCGAGAGGTCAGCGAACTCCTCGATGCTGACGCGTTCGACGGTGCGCTGGATCGACAGCAGGGCGAGCGGGAGCACCTCGGAGACGAAGCCCGGACTGCTGCCGGTGGCATACGCGGAGGAGCCCCCTGTGGTGCACGCGTCCAGCACGCGTTGCTGGTCCTCGTCGCCGAGCGGGCTGCCCCCGTCCAGCAGCTCGCCGCGGGTGGTGACGACGTTGATCCCCGCTGCCAGCATGGCGACTACCTCGTCCAGGTCCCAGCGCAGCGGCATGTAGAGCACGCAGTCGGGCGCGAGCTCCAGCACCTTCGCCTTGTCGGTCGTGGCAAGGACGCCCGTGGGCGGCTCATCGCAGAGGTCACCGGCGTCGCGGCCCTCCTTGGCAGGGCTGGTGACGAGGACACCGACCAGCTCGAGTCCCGGGTGCCGGATCACCCCGCGCAGCGCGCGGCTGCCGATCGTGCCAGTCGCCCACTGCACGACCCGCAGCGGCCTGCTCATGCGCTGGTCGCCAGGTCGCCCGTCAGTGCCAGCAGCCGTGCGACGACCGTCTCGAGCGGCGTCCCGGTCGGGAAGACGCCGGCGGCACCGGCCGCCTCGAGCTTGGGGACGTCGCGTTGCGGGATCGTCCCGCCCACCACGATCGCCACGTCGTCAGCGCCCGCAGCCCGCAGCG
>JBHEMB010000136.1:0-3278 GCA_046262855.1 Mycobacteriales bacterium
TCCACCGCTCCAACCTGATCGGGATGGGTGTGCTGCCACTGCAGTACCAGGACGGCCAGACCGCTGCGTCGCTCGGCCTCACCGGTCAGGAGACGTTCAGCATCGAGGGGATCGCCGGCGGCGGCGACGTCCCCCGGACCTTGACGGTGAAGGCCTCCTCGGACGGCACCGACAAGACGTTCGAGGTCACGGTCCGGATCGACACTCCCGGCGAGCAGGGCTACTACCGGCACGGCGGGATCATGCAGTACGTCCTGCGCTCCCTCCTCTAGCGGTCGCGGCAAGATCATCGTGTAGCCGTCGGCGCCCGAACCGGCCCCCTCAGCTACACGATGATCTTGTACGCCGGGTGCGCTCATGATCAAAGTGGAGCCAGGGGGCCGGAAAGCGCTCGGTGGGCGACACGATGATGTTGGCCGGCGGGGGAACCTGGCGAGGCGCTCGGGTGTTCTAGGAGTACGAGCTCTGCGGAAGGCCCCACGATGACGATCTCTCCCCCCGAAGAGGACCTCGAGGTCCAGGACGACCTCGACGAGCAGCCGCGCGGCTAGGCCAGCGTCAGCGCCGACCTGGTCCGCGCCTACCTGAAGGAGATCGGCAAGACCCCGCTGCTCACGGCCGCGCAGGAAGTCGAGCTGAGCCAGCGCATCGGGGCGGGCCTGTTCGCGACCCACAAGCTCCAGCAGAAGGGCCTGTCGGCTTCCCTGCGACGGGACCTCGAGTGGCTGGTCCGGGACGGGGAGAAGGCCAAGAAGCACCTGCTCGAGGCGAACCTCCGGCTCGTGGTCAGCATCGCGAAGCGGTACCTGGGCCGCGGGATGCTGTTCCTCGACCTGATCCAGGAGGGCAACCTCGGCCTGATCCGTGCCGTCGAGAAGTTCGACTACACCAAGGGCTTCAAGTTCTCGACGTACGCGACCTGGTGGATCCGGCAGGCGATCACCCGGGCGATGGCGGACCAGGCCCGCACCATCCGGATCCCGGTGCACATGGTCGAGCAGATCAACAAGGTCGCCCGGTTGCAGCGCGAGAAGCTCATGACCCTCGGCAGGGAGGCGACGCCGGAGGAGGTGGCCGAGGAGCTCGACCTCACCGTCGACCGGGTGCTCGAGAGCCAGGGCTACGCACGGGAGCCGATCTCGCTGCAGGCCGTGGTCGGGGACGAGGCCGACAGCAGCCTCGGCGACTTCATCGAGGACGCCGACGCGCCCGTGGCTGTCGAGGTCGTCTCCTTCACCCTCATGCAGGAGCAGCTGTACGAGGTCCTGAGGACGCTGAGCGAGCGGGAGGCCGCCGTCGTGAAGATGCGGTTCGGCCTCACCGACGGCCAGCAGCACACCCTCGACGAGATCGGCCGCGAGTTCGGTCTGACCCGCGAGCGGATCCGCCAGATCGAGTCCAAGACGCTGTCGAAGCTGCGGCACCCCAGCCGCTCCCAGAAGCTCCGCGACTACCTCGAGGACTAGTGCAGCCCCTCGCCGCGGACACCTTCGAGGAGCTGGTCGCCGATGCGCTCGACGGCCTCCCGGAGGGCTTCGGTTTCTCCAACGTGGTCGTCGTCGTGGAAGACGAGCGACCTGGGCAACCGCACCTGCTGGGCCTCTACGAGGGGGTCCCGCTGACGGAGCGCGGGCACTACTACGGGGTGCTCCCCGACCGGATCACGGTGTACCGGCTGCCGCTGTGCCGGCACGCCAGCGACCTCGACGACCTCGTCCGGCAGGTCCGGGTCACCGTGATGCACGAGTTCGGCCACCACGTCGGCATGGACGAAGACCGGTTGCACCACCTGGGGTGGGGCTGAGACAGTGAAGAATGACTGTCCTGTGAGGGAGTTCACCCGTCGGTAACTAGTGGAACACCTTCAGGCCTGAGATCGTTGGTGCAGGACGGGCAGGCGCATGCGTGCGCACAGCCCCGCAGCGCGAGCGGTCCGCCCCCCAGCGTACTCGCCCCGCCGCTCGACCCCGATGCACCGAACCCCTGGCCACACCCCCGCACGAACCCCCTGCACGACCAACCTTGAGGAGAGCTCGTCATGCCCACCGCTGCCCGCCCCGCCGACAATGACGTCGTCGTCGAGGCGCTGGTCCAGCGTGCCGCCAACGAGGGCCAGATGTCCCTCGCGCAGCTGCGCACGACCTTCGAGCAGGCCGGCATCGGCCCCGACCAGGCCCGGGCGGTGCTGCGCCGGCTGACCGAAGGCGGCCTCGTGATCGGCAGTGACGAGCCCAAGAAGACCCGGCGGGCCAGCGCGAGCACGCGCCCTGCCGCCGTACGCAAGGCCGCCGCGACCCGGCCCGCAGGCCGGACGAGCGTGCCTGCCACCCCCGCGACCACCTCGGACACCCACGCCGAGGAGACCGAGAAGACTGTGAGCGAGAACGTGAGCACCACCACCACGAGCACCACCAGCACCAGCACCAGCACCAGCAGCACCCGCACCCGCAAGACCACCGCCAAGACCGAGACCGCCCCCGCCCCGGAGGTCGTGGACGAGGCCGCCGCGGCGACCGCTGAGGCTGCCGAGCCGGACGAGGACGCCCCGCTGGCGCTCGACGAGGCACCCCCCGGCATCGACCTGGTCAAGGCGTACCTCCGCGAGATCGGCCGCGTCGCGCTGCTGACCGCCGTCGAGGAGGTCGACCTGGCCAAGCGCATCGAGGCCGGCCTGTTCGGCGCCGAGAAGCTCCGCCAGAACGCCGAGGGGGGCCTCAAGCTCACCCCGACGATGAAGCGCGACCTGACCTGGATCGTGCGGGACGGTGACAAGGCCAAGCGGCACCTGCTCGAGGCCAACCTGCGCCTCGTCGTGTCGCTGGCCAAGCGCTACCAGGGCCGTGGCCTCGACCTGCTCGACCTGGTCCAGGAGGGCAACCTCGGCCTCGTCCGCGCGGTCGAGAAGTTCGACTACGCCAAGGGCTACAAGTTCTCGACCTACGCCACGTGGTGGATCCGCCAGGCGCTGCAGCGCGCGCTGGCCGACCAGGGCCGCACCATCCGGGTGCCGGTCCACATGGCCGAGCTGATCACCAAGGTCACCCGGGTCCGCCGCGAGCTGACCCAGTCGCTGGGCCGTGACCCCTCCCCGGAGGAGATCGGCCTGCCGCTGGAGATGACGGCCGCCAAGGTCGAGGAGATCATCGCCTTCGGCCGCGACACCCTCTCGCTGCAGAGCCCGGTCGGCGATGACGACGCCACCCTCGGCGACTTCATCACCGACACCGAGTCGGTCGACCCGGTGCAGGCGATCGAGACCCAGATGCTGCAGAGCCAGC
>JBHEMB010000137.1:0-3706 GCA_046262855.1 Mycobacteriales bacterium
CCAGCCCTCGGAGACCTGCGGCCCGGAGACTCCGAGCCCGAGCCGGAACCGGCCGCCAGAGAGCGAGTCGAGCGTCGCGGCGGTCATCGCGCAGTTGGCCGGGGTCCGGCCGGGGATCTGGAAGATCGCCGAGCCGATGTCGATCCGGGAGGTCTGCGCGGCGACCCACGACAGGATGGTCGGGGCATCGGAGCCGTACGCCTCTGCGACCCAGGCCACGCTGTAGCCGAGGGCGTCACCCTCCTTCGCGAGCGCGAGGTTGGCCGCGTCGTTGCCCATGCCCCAGTAGCCCATGTTCAGCCCGAGCTTCACCGTCTGCCTCCCAAGATCTGCATCGGTCGGACGGTAGCGTCCGGGGCGTGAAGCAGCGTCACCTGGGCCGCAGCGGCCTCGTCGTCAGCCGCCTGGGACTCGGCACCATGACCTGGGGGCGGGACACCGACGAGGACGATGCCGCCTCCCAGCTGATCGCCTTCCGGGAGGCCGGCGGAACGCTGCTCGACACGGCGAATGTGTACGTCAACGGCGAGAGCGAGAGCGTCGTCGGGCGGCTCCTGAAGGACGTCGTGCCGCGCGAGGAGATCGTCCTCGCGACGAAGGCGCACGGCGTCATGGGTCCCGGTCCGATGGGGCGGGGTACCTCGCGGGGTCACCTCCTCACCGCGCTGGACGCGTCGCTGAAGCGCCTGCAGACGGACTGGATCGACCTCTGGCAGCTGCACGCCTGGGACGCGATGACCCCGTGGGACGAGGCCATGTCCGCCCTGGACACCGCCGTGTCCTCCGGCCGGGTCCGCTATGCCGGCGTCTCGAACTACTCAGGGTGGCAACAAGCCGCCGTGAGCTCCTGGCAGCGCGCCGTTCCCGGCCGCGCGCCGATCATCAGCAACCAGGTGGAGTACTCCCTGCTGCAGCGGGGCGTAGAGCGCGAGGTGGTGCCCTCCGCGCTCGACCAGGGCATCGGGCTGCTCCCCTGGTCACCGCTCGGCCGCGGGGTGCTCACCGGCAAGTACCGCCACGGCGTACCCGGTGACAGCCGCGGCGCCTCGCAGCACTTCCAGGCCTGGCTGCAGCCCTTTCTCAACGAGGGCGCCGCTTCGGTGGTCGACGCCGTCCTGACGGCTGCCGACGGCCTCGGGGTCTCCCCCGTCGCCGTCGCCCTCGCCTGGGTCCGCGACCGTCCGGGGGTCACCGCGCCGATCGTGGGGGCACGGACCAGTGCCCAGCTCCAGGCATCGCTCGCGGCCGAGTCGCTGCTGCTTCCCGAGCCCGTCCGGCAGGCGCTCGATGACGTGAGCGCTCCCCCGCTCGGCTACCCGGAAGTCGTGCCGCGCTGGTCGTCAGAGGACATCGAGTTCTAAGGTGCGGGGCGATGCCTGACTACGAGCACCGGACGATCACCCTGCCGAAAGGGGTGAGCACCCGTCACGCCCGGGATGTGCTCGGCATCCATGCCGAGTACGGGGACTGGGAACTGCTCCGTCACGCGATCTTCGAAGGCGGCGTCCGCAAGGTGACCTTGAGGCGCCGCCTTCGTGCTGAGCCACTCCCGCCGCTCACGACCTGAGGCCCGCGACCCGAGGGCCCGTGTCAGCTGGCGTCGAGGAAGCGGTCGAGCACGCGGACGCCGAACGTCAGCGACTCGACCGGCACCCGCTCGTCCACACCGTGGAACATCCCGGCGAAGTCGAGGTCCGCCGGCAGTCGTAGCGGTGCGAAGCCGAAGCACCTGATCCCCAGCAGGCTGAAGCTCTTGGCGTCGGTGCCGCCCGAGAGCGTGTACGGCACGGTCCGGGCACCCGGGTCCTCGGCCTTCAGCGCGCTGGTCATCGCGTCGACGAGCAGTCCCTCGAACTCGGTCTCCACGGCGATGTCGTGGTGGATGTACTCCCGCGCGATGTTCGGGCCAAGGACCGCGTCGAGCTCGCGCTCGAACTCCTCCTCGAACCCGGGCAGGAACCGGCCGTCGACGTTCGCGTGGGCGTACTGCGGGATGACGTTGTGCTTGTACCCGGCGTCGAGCATGGTCGGGTTCGCGGTGTTGCGCAGCGTCGCGCCGATGATGCGGCCGAGTGGACCGAGCTGGGCGACGGTCGACTCCATGTCGTTGGCATCGAGCTCGATCCCGAAGGCCTCCCCGACGCTGTCCAGGAAGGCCCGCACGGTCTTCGTCACGTGGATCGGGAACTCGTGCCGCCCCAGCCGAGCGACGGCCTCGCACAGCTCCGTAACCGCGTTGTCGTGGTTGATCATGCTGCCGTGCCCGGCCTTGCCCTGGGCCGTCAGCCGCAGCCAGGCGATGCCCTTCTGGGCCGTCTCGATGAGGTAGAGCCGCAGGTCGTCGTTGACGGTGAGGCTGAAGCCGCCCACCTCTCCGATGGCCTCTGTCACCCCGTCGAACAGGTGCTTCTTCTTGTCGACGAGCCAATGCGCGCCATAGACGCCGCCGGCCTCCTCGTCGGCCATGAAGCTCAGGACGAGGTCCCGCGGGGGCTTCCTACCGGTGCGCATCCGGTCGCGAACGATCGCCAGAGTCATCGCGTTCATGTCGAGCATGTCGACGGCCCCCCGGCCCCACACGCAGCCGTCGGCGATCTCCCCGGCGAATGGGTCGTAGGTCCACTCCTTAGGCTCCGCGGGGACGACGTCGAGGTGGTGATGCAGCAGCAGCGCGTCGCGACTGCTGTCGGTGCCCTCCATGCGTGCTACGACGCTCGCCCGGTTCGGCGCCGACTCGAAGATCTCCGCGTGCAGCCCGACCTCCTCGAGCTTCTCCGCGACGTACTCCGCGGCCTGCCGCTCCCCCTTGCCGCGGCCCGTACCGTCGTTGACGCTCTCGCAGCGGATCAGGTCCTGGAGGATCTGCACCGCCTCGTCCTGTGCCGCCGTCATGGCCCGCACGCTAGTCCCGGCCACCGCTATAGTCTTCAGCGCTGTCCGGAAGACCGGGCACACCCTTGTCCGGGTGGCGGAATTGGCAGACGCGCTAGCTTGAGGTGCTAGTGCCCCAAAAGGGCATGGGGGTTCAAGTCCCCCCTCGGACACAAGATCATCAGCCTCTGACCTGCACCTTCAGGTCAGGGGCTGTCGTCGTGTCGGGCACAGGGGAACACCGCGGGAACACCGCCGGTCAGTCGGGGGGTGCGCGACGCCCGCGCTGCTCCTTGACAGGCACGGCAGCGTGCTCGCTGGGTGATTCCCCTCGCCGTCCGGCGTCACCCTGGCACGAGCTAGGAGCACCACCACATGGCAAGCGTCCACCCCAGAATGCGCAAGGACGGGACCATCGCCCGGCAGGTCAAGTTCCGCCTTGGCGGCAGCCGCGGCAGCAGCGTCAAGAGCGAGACCTTCGACACCCTGCGGGCAGCGAACCGGTTCAAGGCCGAGGTCGACGCCTGCGGACAGCAGTGGCCGGCCGGCTGGATACCAGGCATCGGGCGCCCCGGCGCCGACTACGCCCCCTGCCCACCGACCGGCGGGCCGGGCAGGGCCACAGCCGCGTCTGCCAGCCGCACTGCGGCCGACGATGCCTTGGCCGACACCAGCCGACACCCAGGCCCGAAGGCGGACGACCCGGCCTTCCTCGGCTGGGCCCAGCAGTACGGGCGCGACCTGACCGCCGTCGGCGCTTACGGCCGCGAGCGCTACAAGCGCCAGTTCCTCCGGCTCGACAGCGAGCTCGCGCAGGTCCTAGGCGAGCCGGTCA
>JBHEMB010000138.1:0-6326 GCA_046262855.1 Mycobacteriales bacterium
CGGTTGCACGTGCCGGCGGCGGGACCCGGTCGAGGAGCCTAGCCAGGCGGTCGTGACCTCGCGTGAGGCATAGCCGAAGTGCTGGAGTCCCAGAGTGCCTGCCTGCTCGAACGACGCCCCGAGATCCCTTGCCAGCTGAGCGAACACGGCTGTCGTCGTCACCTCGGCGGCGTCACCGAACGCAGGCTCGGAAGGTCCGGTCACGAGCGGCGCGTAGTCCGGGGCGGGCCCGGCCTCACGGGCGGCCTGCTCACTGGCGCGGACCAGCTCCTCGAGGTCGTCGAGCACTGACGCGCTGCGGACCCCGACTGCCTCGCCCATGACGCTGACGACCGTGAGGTCGCGTTCGCGACGCGATCCGTTCGTGGTGAGCGTGCTGTTGGCCCAGCGCAGGTCGACGGTGCTGCTCTCGGTGAGGATCACGACGCAGCCGTCGGCACGCGACAGCGAGAGCACCTTCTCGACGAGGTCGCTCATCGCCCTGCCCCCCGATGGCTGTTAAGGATGTTGACCCCTCGGAACACCGCCGTCGGGCAGCCGTGCGACACCGCAGCCGTCTGGGAGGGCTGCGCCTTCCCGCAGTTGAACGCACCGCCGAGGACGTAGGTCGACGGTCCACCGATCGCCTCCATCGACCCCCAGAACTCGGTCGTGACGGCCTGGTAGGCGACGTCCCTGAGCTGCCCGACCAGCCGTCCGGAGCGGATCTCGTAGAAGCGCTGGCCGGTGAACTGGAAGTTGTAGCGCTGCATGTCGATGGACCAGCTCTTGTCACCGACCACGTAGATGCCGCGCTCGACCCCAGCGATGAGCTGTTCGGTGCTCGGGCCGTCGGCGAGCGGCTGGAGCGACACGTTGGGCATGCGCTGCACGGGGACCCGGTGCGGGCCGTCGGCGAACGCACAGCCGTTCGAACGCCCGAAGCCGTTCTGCTGCGCCATCCGGCGGTCGAGCTGGTAGCCGACAAGAGTCCCCTCACGGACGATGTCCCAGTGCTGGGCCGCCACCCCCTCGTCGTCGTACCCGACAGTCGACAGGCCGTGCGGGGTGTGGCGGTCACCGGTGACGTGCATCAGCTCGGTGCCGTAACGCAACGAGCCCAGCTGGTCCAACGTGGCGAAGGACGTCCCCGCGTACGCGGCCTCATAGCCGAGGGCGCGGTCCAGCTCCGTCGCGTGCCCGACCGACTCGTGGATGGTGAGCCACAGGTTCGAGGGGTCGATCACCAGGTCGTACCGGCCTGGCTCGACACTGCTCGCCTTGGCCTTCTCGACGAGGTTCGTCGGCATCGCGTCGAGATCGGCAGCCCAGTCGTAGCCGGAGGTCACGTACTCCCATCCCCGGCCGACGGGGGGCGCCAGCGTGCGCATCGTCTCGAAGCCGCCACCTGGGTCGAGCCGAGTCGCGGTCAGCTGGGGCTGCAGCCTGATCCGCTGCTGGGTCGTCGCCGTGCCTGCGCTGTCGGCGTAGAACTTGCACTCCAGCGCCTGCTGCAAGGACACGTCGACGTGGTTCACCTCGTCGTGCGCCAGCAAGGCCCGGCTCCAGTCGGTGAACAGCGCGACCTTGTCCGCGGTAGGCACCGTGAAGGGGTCGATCTCGTAGGCGGAGACCCACGTGACGTCGTCGTACGTCGGTTCGTCCGCGAGCTCGATCGGCTGGGAGTTCAGCGGGGCGGCCGTGCGTGCCACGCTCACCGCTTCTCGTGCGAGGCGCCTCGCCTCGTCGGCGGTGACGTCAGCGCTGCTCGCGAACCCCCACGTGCCGTCGACGATGACGCGGACGGCCATGCCGAGCGTCACGTCATCGGACAGGTTCTCGAGGGCAGCGTCGCGCAGCGACACGTTCTGGTGGCGCAGCCGTTCGACGCGGACATCTGCGTGCTCCGCGCCGGCGTCGCGTGCGGTCTGCAAGGCGGCATCGGCCAGCGCTCGCAGGGGCAGGGCCAGGAAGGCGGCATCGACCGAGTGCGTCACGGAGGTCACCCTAGGGGGCGCCGCGACCGTAGGCTGAGCACGTGGTGGACGGGCGGGCGACCCGGTGGCTCGGTCATCGTGCGCAGCGCCGTTCGGCCTTCGTCGCCGCGGCGTTGCGGGTGATCGAGCGCGTCGGGCCGACGGCGACGGTGGACCAGATCGCAGGTGAGCTGGGCCTCACGCGACAGGCGCTCTACCGCCAGTTCGACGACCGGGCGGACCTGGACGCGGCGATCGCGAACGCCGCGGCGGACGAGCTCGTCGCGGCAGTGCTGCCGCACCTCGACCTGACCGGCGACCTGGAGGCCAGCGTCCGCTCAGGACTAGGGGCCTATCTCGACCACGTGCAGCATCACCTGGCTCTCTACCGGTTCGTCCGGGCGCATGAGGCAACCGGCGCCGTGGAGCGAGCTCGCGAGTCGATGCGCTCGAAGCTGTCCGGCGTGGCGCGTGACCGGCTCGTCGCCCCGGGTCCCGCCGCCGACGTCCTCGCGACCGGGATCATCGGACTGGTCGATGCCGTCGTCGGCAGGTGGCTCGACGAGCCAGGCGGCATGGCTCGTGACGAGCTCGTGGACCACCTCGTCCAGCTGGTCCTCGGGGTGCTGGCCACCGTGGTGTCACCCTGAGGCCAGGTCCGTTCTGACCATGTTGTCCGGCATGCGGCCGGCCGAAACAAGGCGGTGTGACAGAGGTAGAGCTCACGGACGGCGTGACGCGCACTCCGCTCGAGCTGGCCGAGACGCTGCAGCTCGTCACCGACACGATCGTCGAGTCACTGGGTTTCGAAGTCGCTGCCATCAACCTCGTTGACGGCGACGACACCTCGCTGGTCGTCGCGGCGGTCTCCGGCCCGCAGGACGTGCGTGAGCTGCTCCTCGGCCGCCGGCAGGGAATGGACGGCTGGGCCAAGCTGCTCGAGGCGAGCGAGCCGTGGGGACGGCTGCGCTTCCTGGACCACGCGACAGCGCCCACCAACCCAGCGGACATCCTCGCCTGGGTGCCCGATCTGCCGGTCTCGCAGGATCCGGACGCCTGGCACCCCGAGGACGCCCTGTTCGCCCCGCTGCAGTCGGCGGAGGGGCGCCATCTCGGGATGCTCTCCGTCGACGTGCCGCGCGACGGCAAGCGCCCGGGTCCGGCCACCCGGCATGCTCTGGAGGCCTTCGCCGTGACGACGGCCCTGGCCATCGAGCACGCGACGCTCGCCACGGAGAGCCGCCGCGGGGTCCAGCGCTTCACCGCTGTCTTCGACTCCAGCCCCGTTGCCATCGCCCTGCTGTCCGGTGAGCGCACGTTCGAGCGGGTGAACGACGCGTTCTGCCAGTTCCTGCAGCGGGACCGCTCCGAGCTCCTCGGACGCAGCCCCCTCGACTTCACGCACCCCGCCGACGCCGAGCTCGCCCTCCTGGCCTCGGCTCGGGCGCGGTGCGATATCCCAGAGCCACGAGAGCCGACGGACCCGGTCGAGAAGCGCTACCTGCGGCCGGATGGGTCCGTCGTCTGGGGTCGGCTGCAGCTGGCGCCGCTGAACCAGCTGGACAACCCCGGCGTCGTCGTCGCCCAGGTCGTCGACGTGACCGAGCGCCGGCGCAGCGAGGAGCGCCTCGTCCGGCAGGCGCACTACGACTCGCTGACGTCACTGCCCAACCGGGCGCAGTCGATGGCGCGCCTGCAGAAGGCGCTCGCTGACGACGTCGCGGCCGGAACGATGACGGCGGTCTTCTTCTGCGACCTCGACCGGCTCAAGCTCGTCAACGACGGGCACGGGCATGCCGTGGGCGACGCCTACATCCGCGAGGTGAGTCGACGCATCCGGGCCAGCGTGCGTGAGGAGGACACCGTTGGCCGGCTGAGCGGCGACGAGTTCGTCGTCATCCTCACCGGCGTGCGGTCGCCGACCGAGGTCATCGGTCTGGCCGGTCGCGTCATCGACGCGGTGCGGCAGCGACTGCTGCTTGCTGGGACGGCTTTCAGTCCCTCGCTGTCGTTGGGCATCGCCTACAGCGCAGGGCCCGGCACCACCGCCGACGAGCTGCTTGCCCAGGCGGACACGGCCATGTACCGCGCCAAGAACGAGGAACGCGGAGCCTGGCAGGTGTACGACGCGAGCATGAGCGGCTCCGCAGTCGCTCAGCTCGAGCTGCGCCACGACGTGGATGCGGCTCTGCGCGAGCGGCAGTTCGTCCTGCACTACCAGCCGATCGTGTGCCTGGCCGATCGCAGCGTCGTCGGGTACGAGGCGCTGCTGCGGTGGCAGCATCCGTCCCGCGGCCTGTTGCTGCCCGCCCAGTTCCTCGACGTGGTCCTGGACAGCGAGTACGAGTCGCCCGTCACCGACTGGGTGCTGCATCAGGCGGCCGCCGATGCGGCGAACCTGCCTGACGGCATCCGGGTGTCGGTGAACGTGAGCTCCCTGCAGGTCGGCCGCCGGGACCTGCCGGCCGTGGTGTCCAGCGCGCTGCAGCAGGCCGGACTGGCCCCCGACCGGCTCCTTCTCGAGCTGACGGAGGACCGGCTGCTCTCCCGCGCCGACGGCCCACAGCTCCTCGAGCGGCTGCGCTCACTCGGCATCAGGCTGGCCATCGACGACTTCGGCAGCGGGTACGCAGGTCTCGGCTACCTGCAGCGGTTCCACGCCTTGGACGTGGTCAAGCTCGACCGGGACTTCGTGACCGGGATGCGGAGCTCACCCGTCGGTGAGCACATCGTCCGGTCCGTCGTCGAGCTGACCCGGGGGTGCGGCTTGCAGCTGATCACGGAGGGTGTTGAGACCTCCCAGCAGGCAGCGGACCTGCTGGCCCTCGGCGTGACGTTCGCCCAGGGCTACTTCTTCGGTCGGCCGGCGCCGCTGTCCTCAACCCCCGCGGGCGCGTGACCCCGACACCGGAACCCTGTTCGTGCTCGCCCGGCTGGTCGGGGTCAGAACCAGCGGTCCTGCATGTCGAGGGTGGTGCGGTCGAGGCTGGCGACGAGGTCGAGCTGCGGGCCGGTCTTGGGCAGCTCCCACGCGAAGAAGTACTGGGCGGCCCGGCGCTTGCCTTCGTAGAAGTCGCCTTGCCTGCCCTCGCAGGCGAGCAGCTGCTCGAGCCACATCCAGGCGATCACGACGTGTCCGACGGCCTCGAGGAACGGCGTGGCATTGGCCAGCGAGACGGCCAGATCGCCTGCGCCCCAGACCTTCTGAGTCACGTCGACGACCTGGTGGATGGCCTCGCGCAGCTGGGTCGCGTAGGGCTCCGGTGCCCGTGAGCAGGTCGACTCGATGGTCTCGACGAGCAGTGCGAGGCCGGCACCGCCCTGCATGGTGGTCTTGCGGCCGAGCAGGTCGAGCGCCTGGATGCCGTGGGTGCCCTCGTGGATCGGGTTGAGCCGGTTGTCCCGGTAGAACTGCTCCACGGGGTACTCGCGGGTGTAGCCGTAGCCACCCAGGACCTGGATGGCGAGGCTGTTCGCCTCGAGGCACCACTGGCTCGGCCAGCTCTTGGCGATCGGGGTGAGCATCTCGAGCAGCAGGTGTGCCCGCTCGGGCTCCGGGCCGGTCCGCTCGTCGTCGACCAGCCTTCCGCAGTACAGGTTGAGTGCCAGCGCTCCCTCGACGTAGGACTTCTGCGCGAGCAGCATCCGTCGTACGTCCGGGTGCTCGATGATCGGGACCATCGGCGTCGTCGGGTCCTTGCTCGTCCTGCCCTGCGGTCGGTTGCGGGCGTAGTCGAGGGAGTGCAGGTAGCCGGTGTAGCCGAGGGCCGTGGCTCCGAGACCCACCCCCACCCGGGCCTCGTTCATCATGTGGAACATGTAGGGCAGGCCCTGGTTCTGCTCGCCGACGAGGTAGCCGACCGCGTTCTCGAACGACAGCACCGTGTTGACGGTTCCGCGGAACCCCATCTTGTGGTTGATCCCGGTGAGGACGACCCCGTTGCGGGTCCCGTCCTCCAGGTACTTCGGCACGAGGAGCAGCGAGATCCCTTTGCTGCCAGGCGGACTGCCCGGCACCTTGGCGAGCACGAGATGCACGATGTTCTCGCTGAGGTCGTGCTCTCCGGCGCTGATCCACATCTTGTTGCCGGTGATCCGGTAGGTCCCGTCCGGCTGCGGCTCAGCCCTCGTCGTGATGTCGGCCAGGCTGCTGCCGGCGTGCGGCTCGGACAGGCACATGGTGCCGAAGCAGCGGCCCTCGACCATCGGGACGACGTACTTCTGGACCTGCTCCGGCGTGCCGTGGGCGAGCAGCAGGTTGGCGTTCGCGACCGTCAGGAGCGGGTACGCGGCCGTGCCTACGTTCGCCGCGTGGAACCAGCCCATCACCGCCTGGCAGATGGTCGCCGGCAGCTGCATGCCACCGACCTC